>DAIRTY010000051.1:0-10287 GCA_036803645.1 Acidobacteriaceae bacterium
ATTATCTATCTTTTCCCTGTGGCCACCACATAACAATCCACTTACGCACCCATCCACCGCCAAGGGGGATGGCAGGGGGAGGGGGTGAACAAACAGCGATCAACCGGCGAACAAACGGCAACCCGCTCCCGCGATTGCACCGCACTGCAGGCCGCGAGACGGCAGAGAGCCGCACAAACCGGCATAATGGACACACAGAGTTCCGAAACCAATTCCCCCGGCCATGCATCCAGCTTTCTGCGAAAGATATTATGTTGCCTCAGTTGCCTCTTCGCGAATTGTCGCTGCTCGCTTCTCTTGTGGGCGCTTCGGCGGTCCTGGTCTGGCGCGTGCAGGAGGGCCGCACCGCCGTCACAGCCAAAAAAATCCTCATCCCGCCCATCGGCATGGCAACCGGTTTTTCAATGTTTCTGGTTCGCGACTTCCGCTTTCCGTTGCTTTGGGCTGCCTGCGCCTTCCTGCTTGGTGCCTTCGTGCTGGCCTATCCACTGCTGCGCACATCGCGTCTGGTGCGCGACGGAGAAGTCATCATGATGCAGCGTTCCAACGTCTTCTTCGCTGTGGTGATCGTCCTCGCCGCCATTCGGATTCTGGCCCACAACTACCTCGACCGGTTCGTGGATGTGAAGCAAACCGCCGCGCTCTTCTTTGTGCTTGCCTTTGGAATGATCCTGCGCTGGCGCGTGCGCATGTACTTCCAATATCGCCAGCTCACCGGTGGATAGGCCACGCCCAGCAGAACACAGACCTGCTGGCTGCGATTAATCTGCAACTTATCGTTCCATAGCCGGGTTTGACCCAAAATGCGCACTGCCACGCGCCTGCAACACGCCCGATAATAGATGTGGAGAAAGATTCGATGAAGAAGCTCTTTGGCACCGACGGCATTCGCGGTGTCGCCGGCCAGTTCCCGCTCGACCCCATCACCATCCACGCCGTCGGCCTCGCGCTGGCGCATCACCTGGGCGATTCGCCGCGCGTCCTCATCGGCCAAGACACGCGCGAGTCCTCCGACTGGATCGCCGCCGCGTTGACCGCTGGCCTGGTTGCCGCCGGCGCGACCGTCGAGAGCGCGGGCGTCATTCCCACGCCCGCCGTAGCATTCCTTGCTCGCGCGCACAATTTCGCCGCCGGCGTCGTCATCTCCGCCTCGCACAACCCATGGGTAGACAACGGCATCAAGCTCTTCGGCCCCGACGGCTACAAGCTGCCCGACTCCACCGAACTCGCCATCGAAGCCGAGATCTTCCGCCGTCTTGAATTGTCATCCCGCAGCGCAGCGGAGGGATCTGCTTCTGTTCTTGTGCCACCTCAAGTCAACGAATCCGACCGCGCCGAGTACATCCGCTCCCTGCTCGCCGCCGTCCCCAGCCTCTCCCTCGACGGCCAGCGCATCGTCATCGACTGCGCCAACGGCGCAGCCAGCGCCATCGCGCCCCAGCTCTTCGCCCAACTCGCCGGCGAGGTCATCCTCACCCACGCATCGCCCAATGGCCGCAACATCAACCAGAACTGCGGCGCGCTCTATCCTGTAACCGTCGCCGCCGAGGTCGTCCAGCACCACGCCGCGATGGGAATCACCTTCGACGGCGACGCCGACCGCGTGATGTTTGCCGATGCGCACGGCAACGTCGTCAACGGCGACGCCGTCCTGCTGCTCGCGGCCCGCGACCTCGCCGAGCGGGGAATGCTGCCCAACTCCACGGTCGTCGCGACGACCATGTCCAACATGGGCCTCGAAGCCGCATTGAAGCGTTCCAGCATAAAAATGCTGCGCGCTCCCGTCGGCGACAAATACGTCATCGAGCAGATGCTCGCCACCGGCGCGGCGCTGGGCGGAGAACAGTCCGGCCACATCCTCTTCACTGGCCGCTCCACCACCGGCGACGGCCTGCTCACCGCGCTGCTGCTGCTGGACATTATTCATCGCGCGGGTAAGACGCTGGCCCAGCTCACCGCCGACCTCAAGACCTTTCCCCAGATCATCGTCAACGTGCATGTCCGCGAGAAGCGCCCGCTCGACCAGATTCCCACGGTCGCCGCCGCCATTGCCGCAGCCGAGGCCGCGCTGGCAGATTCAGGCCGCGTCGTCATCCGCTACTCCGGCACCGAAGCGCTGGCACGCGTCATGATCGAGGCCGAATCCGATGCCCTCATGCACCTCCACGCCAACGCCATCGCCGAAGCCATCCGCGCCGAGCTTGGTGCGTGACGCCTGCGATAACTCGCAATGATTTCGAAGAAAGTTCTGAAACGCGCCATGAGTAACGGGAAATCCATAGCCGAAGCTGCCCAGTCCACGCACGGTCTCGCGCATGCGCCCGTGCCGCGGCGCGCCCGCGATCTGCTGAAGCTTACGCCATTTCCCATCCATCCCTTCGACCAGATGCACGGCGTGGACACCAGCGGCCTGGTTCCCGCCAAACACCTCGTCACGGGCCATACCAACGACGAGCACGTCACGGCGTACTACGGCGTTGCGCCCAGCATCCTGCGCGCTCTGATCGGGCGCTGGCGCGAGACCCTGCCGCCGTACCCCATCGAGCGCTACACCTTCATCGACGTGGGCGCGGGCAAGGGCCGCGGGTTGCTGGTTGCCAGCGAGTACGGCTTCCGCAAGGTGGCCGGCATCGAACTGAACCACGAGATGGCCGCCATCGCGCGGCAGAATGTGGAGCGCTGGACCCGCGCCCACAACGAGGACCCGACCGCCGCGCGACTGGCTCCGATCGAGATCTTCGAACAGGACGCGCTGGAATACGATCTGCCCGGCACGCCCACCCTGCTCTTCCTCTTCCACCCCTTCGAGGCGCCGGTGTTGAAGCAGCTTCTGCGCCGCATCGAGACGCAGTTCGCCCAGCGGCCTGGCATGCTGGACCTGCTCTACGTCAACGCCGAGTGCGCGAACGTAATCGATCGCAACCCAGCCTTCACGCAGCTCTTCTTGGAGAACGTCCCCATGTCGCCGGAGGATCATGCCGCCGACCTCGAAGCCATCGCGCGGCAGAAGGAGTACGGCTCCACGGGCGATGAGGAGTGTGCCATCTATCGCTACACGGGCCGCGCCAAGGGGCCCATCTTCGATCCCGTTGCGTAACCGGCCCTACTCTTTCAACCGCACGATCAGGCCACGCTCGTCGCCCTCGCCGTGCTCCATATATATCTCTCCGGCGGACCGCTTCACGATGCTCTCGAAGCGCTCTCCCCACTCCACCAGCAGCAGCGAGTCCGGGTAGCTTGCCATCTCGTCGATGCCGAGCACTGCGATCTGTTCCTCGGTCTCCAGGCGATAGAGGTCGAGGTGAAAGAGCCGCACGGACGTCCCGGCGTATTCGTGGACGATAGTGAAGGTGGGGCTGGTCACCTCATCCTCGGAGGCCGCGCCGAGGGCCGCGGCGATTCCCTTTACCAGCGTCGTCTTGCCCGCGCCAACCTCGCCGCGCAGAATCACCAGCAGCGGCGGATGCAGCATCGCGGCGATGCGCTCGCCCAGCGCCAGCGTCTCCTCCACAGACTGCGTCTTGAATCTTTTTTCCCTCATCGTCCTTCGCCTTCATTATTCAGCCCGCAGATCCAGGTCAGGCCATCGGCGTCCTTTGCACGATAACGAAACGCATCCGAGAGATGCGCCAGCGTGTCGGTGGCGAGGACCGTGTGCTCATCCATAGCGCGGGCAGCCCCGACGTTGCCGGTCACGCAACAGTCCGCGCCGAGCCCATGCAGCGCGACCGCGGCCTCCACCGCTCGTGCCACGTCTTCCGGGAACTGGGCAAGCATTGCGGCGATGATTCCGGTCAGAATATCTCCACTGCCGCCCTTGGCCATCGCGGGATTGCCGCTGGTATTCACCGCGACTCGCCCGTCGGGATGGGCAATGAGCGTGCGCCAGCCCTTCAGAACCAGCGTCACCTTATGTTCCACCGCAAACCGCCGCGCCAGTCCCACGCGATCAGCCTCAACTGCCTTTACCGTCAAACCCGCCAGGCGCGCCATCTCGCCCGGATGCGGTGTCAGAACCAGCGTGCGCGGCTTGCCCTTCGCATCGTTCGTTGTCGCCGCGCGCTTCAGCAACTCGGTGCTCCCGGCAAAGGCGTTGAGCGCATCGGCGTCGAGCACCATCGGCTGCGAAACACGCTCCACAAATCCGCGCACAAACTCCTGCGTCGTCTTCGCCTGACCAAGCCCAGGCCCAATCCCCACCACCGAAATACCCTTCAGTAGATTTGCCAGCGCCTCTTCTTCAAGCTGCGCCAGCGACAACTCTGTCCCCTGTTCCCTCTGCCCTGTTCCCTCTGCCAACGCCTTGAGCATCAACTCCGGTGCAACTCCGCCGACCAGTTCCAGAATGCTCTTTGGCACTGCCGCTGTCACCAGTCCCGCACCCGCGCGCAGCGCGGCCAGCGAGGCCATCGACGGCGCGCCGGCAGTCCCATAGCTTCCGCCGACAACCAGCACATGGCCGTACTTTCCTTTGTTGGCATTCACCTCGCGCGGCCGCTCGGCGATCGACTTGGACGCGCCTGCCCAGCTCAAGTTGGCGGCGGAGACGATCGCCTCGGCGGGCGATCCAATCTCCGCAACCACGACCGGGCCAAACGTCGAGTGCGTCATGTGCCCAAAGATGTGCGCCATCTTGGGACGGGTAAATGTGACCACCGCATCGGCGCGAAACGCATCCGGCGCAGTCTGTGCAGTCGAGTCGGCGTCCCATCCCGACGGCAGATCGACCGCAACCACCGGCGCATCCAACTTCGCCGCCAACTCGCGCAGCGCCGCAGCCAGTCCTCGCAACGGAGGCCGAAATCCGGTGCCCACCACCGCATCGATGAGCAACTCCGCCGAAGCCATCGTGTCACTCACGCCCGCGAGGCCAGCTTCATTGTCCAGCGGCCGGATCGCGATTGCCGGAGCCTCCGCGCGGAGCCGCGCAAGCGCTCGCGCAGCCTCGCCCTTCACCTCGTCCTCGCGCCCCAGCAGCAGCACCGCAACGCCTACGCCTGCCGCTGCCAGCACGCGCGCCGCGACGAACCCATCGCCGCCGTTGTTTCCCTTGCCGCAGAGCACAACAACGCGACGCGATGCCGGATAGCGCCGCAGGCAGAAACGCGCGACCGCCGCGCCTGCGTTCTCCATCAACTCCGCCAGCGGCACGCCGAAATGCTCCGCCGTGCGCCGGTCCGCCGCGCCCATCTCCGCCGAGGTCAAAATCTCCATCTGTCCCTTCTACGCGCATTGGGGCGGCAACGCCAAGCCCATCCACGGACCCGTCCTGAAGCTCACCCCTCATCGCTCATTCGCCGATGCATCCGCTCGCGTCTTTTCTCCCTGCGCAACCGTCTTAATGAGATGTTCTCTCTGCGCCTCTCCACACTCACCCCATTCGCCCTCGTCCTCGCCCTGTTGCCGCTTCCACTTGCCTGCCCTGCGCAGACCACGCCGGGCGGTCCCATGCCGCCGCGCAGTTGGGTGGACAAGGACACTGGCCATCGCGTCTGGCGGCTGAGCGACGAGCCGAACTCCGGCGGCTTCTACTTCAACGTCAACGCCTACACTCCGGACGGCAAGCAGATGGTCTACACCGCGCCGGACGGCATTCATGTGCTGGACATGGCGACACGCACGACCAGGCTGCTGGTGGCGAATCCGCCGCAATCCGCGAACGCAGCCGGCGGTCCTGCCACACGCGCGGTCCACACCATGGTTGTCGGCCACAAGACCAACAGCGTCTTCTATACCGCGACCGACGCGGCCGGTGTCACCTCCGTGTACAAAGCCGATACCAACAGCGGCGCCATCCGCAAACTCGTCGCCGTGCCTCATCTGCCCAACACCTCAAGCATGAGCGTGGTCAGCGTCAACGCGGATGAGACACTCGTAGCCGGCACATACATCGAAGGCGCGCTGACCGGCAAGGAGTTTGGCGCAGCCGCTGTGCCCGCTCCGGCGCAGCCCGCCGGCGCAGGGGACAACCGCATTGCCAGCGCTGCCCAGGGGCCGCACTACCAGGCGGCGAACAAGGGCCAGATGATGACGGTCAGGCTTGCGGCGAAGCTACCGCTCGTGCTGTTCACCCTTCGCCTGGAGCCCGGACCGAATGGCGAGAAGCCCGGCGATCTGAAACCGCTCCTCCACTCGACGGACTGGATCAACCATCTGCTCTTCTCGCCCACCGACCCTGATCTCCTCATGTACTGTCACGAAGGCGCATGGCAGGATGTGGACCGCATATGGATGATCCACGCCGACGGCACCCACAACACCCTCATCCACAAGCGCACCATGCTGATGGAGATCGCGGGCCACGAGTTCTGGGGCCTCGACGGCGAGACCATCTGGTACGACTGGCAGCCGCCCAAGGGCGAGGACTTCTACCTTGCGGGCTATAACCTGAAGACCGGGAGGCGGACGGCTTACCACATGCAGCGCGACGAGTGGTCGATCCACTTCAACCTGACCAAGGACCTCGACCTGTTTACCGGCGATGGCGGCGATCCCGGCCAGGTCGCCAAGGCCAGGGATGGCGAGTGGATCGAGCTCTTCCGTCCGCAGTTGATCCAGGGCGGCTCGGGCGCGCTGAACGACTCGACGTTCTGGCAGCCGGGCGTCTTCCACTCCGAGCACCTGGTCAACATGTCCCACCACTACTATCGCGAGGAGCCGAATGTGCGCTTCTCGCCGGATAAGTCGCTGGTTCTCTTCACCAGCAATATGTTCGGGCCGAGCTACGTCTTTGCCGCCGAGGTGGCAAAGGCGGACAATCCGCCCGCCGGGGATGTGCAATCCACGCCGGAGCTGGCCCGCAGGTTCAACCCGGTCGATCCTCCGGCCAGCAAGGGGCCAGTGGCGCCGCCGCGCGCGCGCTGACTCCAACGCCGGACCTCGCTTGGCACAAAAGTTGCATAAGCATAGCGAAAGTGGCATGGTGTTCTGCGGCTAGGACTTAGTAGCTTTGGGGCAGGAGATTTTCCCATGACCCTGCGCCCTCGTGCGTCCCTTCTGCCGGTTCTGCTTGGCTTGCCGCTCGCCCTGTCGCTTGCGGCCTGCAACAAGGTGCAAAGCCTCTCTATCATTCCCGGCCCCGGGATTGAGGTTTTGACCGCCGCTGGCCAGACGGCGCAGTACACGGCGTTTGCACAGGAACAGATGGGATCGGCTCCCACGACGACCGCCAACGTTACCACCTCGGTGACCTGGTCGACCAGCAACCCGAATATTGCCACCATCAACTCCTCCGGACTGGCGACGGCGGTGGGAGCTGGATATGCCGAGATTACGGCAGTGGCATCCGATGGAGCGGTTGCATCCTCTGACCTCACGGTGCAGTCGACGGGAACGGCGACACAATCCACCCCGTCGATCACGATCCTCCCAGGCACGGCGGCTGAGACATTCGTCGGAGAGACGACGCAGCTTACAGCCACCGGCAACCTCACCGGCATAGGCAACTCTCAGGACCTGACCAGTCAGGTGCAGTGGCTCTCCAGCAATGCGCAGGTCGCCACCGTCAATTCGCTCGGGCTGGTGACGGCAGGCGCCAACAGCGGAACGACCACGATTATCGCCGAGTACGGAGGACTGACTGCAAGCGCGACCGTGACCGTGACCATCTCGGGGACTGGGACAACAACAGGAGTCCCGTCGCTGACGGTCACCCCAGGCTCGTCGTCCCAGACGTTTACTGGCCAGACGACGCAGTTTGTTGCCACCGGCAACCTGACCGGTAACGGTGGCCTGCAGAATCTGACAAACCAGGTGACATGGTTCTCCAGCAATCAGCAGGTTGCAGGCATCAGCGTCACGGGACTGGCGACGGCTGGAACCGTCTCCGGGACGACCACGATCGTTGCCATTTCGCCCACCGGAGGACTGAACGCAACGGCGACCCTGACGGTGTCGCTCTCGGCGACAGGAACTCCCTCACCATCGCTGACCGTCACTCCGGGCGCGGCGACGGAGACGTTTACCGGCGAGACAACGCAGTTCTTCGCCACTGGCAACCTGACCGGCGTCGGAGGCACACAGAACCTGACCAATCAAGTGACGTGGACCTCCAGCAACACGCAAGTGGCGACCATCATCGCAAGCGGCGCGACGGCTGGGCTGGCGACCGCCACCGGGTACGGCACGACGTTGATTACGGCACAGTCTGGTGCCGTCACTGCGACCGCGACCCTGACCGTAATACAAACTGCGACAACCCCGACAACACCAACCTTGAACATCATTCCAGGCTCGGTAACGGATACGGGTAGGGGCGTGACCGTGCAGTTGCTTGCGATAGGCAATCTCAACGGGAATGGAGCGGTTCAGAATCTGACCAACACCGTGACTTGGATCTCCAGTGACTCGAACAATGTGTCGGTCTCCCCGACCGGATTGACCATATCGCAGATCGATCCTGGGTACGGCTTCACCGGCGGCTCTACTATCACTGCGATCGGAACGACGGCCTCCGGTTCTGTAATCACATCCTCGGTTGTTGTGACGGTCGTATCCGACCAGGCCACTGCGCCCGTCACGGTGGTGCCAACGCTTACAGTCAGCACTATCGGTACTGGATCAGGCACAGTGATCGGAATCAGCGGGTCGGCTCAGGTGATCGACTGCGGTAACGGCGGAACAACCTGCAACCAGAATCTCGCGACGGGCACGGCTGTCACGCTGACCGCAACTCCCGCGGCAGGTTCGACGTTTGTCAATTGGACGAACTGCACGAGGACATCGGGTACGACCTGCACGCTTACAGTATCCAATGACGTTACGGTTACAGCCACTTTCAATTAGTAGTTGCGCGAATCGGTTCAAATTTATAGCGGGCCATGCGACACACGCATCGGCCCGCCTTTTCTTTTCTCTTCCGGGAAGCCATAAGATGCTTCTAGCATGACTCTCGCCGCCAACCTCGCCCGCATTCGCCAACAGATCGCCGAGGCCTGCCGCCGCGCCCAACGCCCGGAGGCCGAGGTTGCACTGATGGCGGTCACCAAGACGCACCCTGCCGAGGCAGTTCTTGAGGCCTACGCCGCCGGCCTGCGCCTCTTCGGCGAAAACCGCGTGCAGGAGTGGCAGCAGAAGCTTCCTGCGCTGCAACGCCTTTTTGATGCCGCGCGATGCGTTTCGCCCTCAGCGCAGGCCCCGGACGCCGAGTTCCACCTCATCGGCCCGCTGCAGTCCAACAAGACCGCCCGCGCCGCGGAGCTCTTCCACGCCATCGACGCGGTGGATTCGCTCAGGATCGCCGCCCGGCTCGATGCCGCGGCACGCGCGCTGGGCAAGCGACTGCCCATTCTGATCGAGGTCAAGCTCAGCCACGAGGAGTCCAAGCACGGCATCTCGCCCGCCGAACTTCCGGCCCTGTTGGCAGGCCTCGCGCCGCTCGGAAATCTTATCCCTGCCGGCCTGATGACCGTCCCGCCCTGGTCGGAGGATCCCGAGCAATCGCGCGCTTATTTCCGCGACCTTCGCCGCCTGCGCGACGCCTCGCTGGCCGCCTGCCCCACGCTCACCCAGCTCTCGATGGGAATGTCCCATGACTTTGCCGTTGCCATCGAGGAGGGCAGCACCTGCATCCGCATCGGCACCGCGCTCTTCGGCACACGCCAGGTCGCGGCAGGCGCGCTCCGCTCAGAATGACTGGATGTGGGACAAGAGAATTAGTACCACAGTTGTAGATCGCGGATTCCGGAGGGAGCCGGGGGCTTCAGCCCCCGGAAAGAGTGCGAATTTGCAGGGCCTTCAGGCCCGGGCCTTTGTCGTTCTTCCAGGATCTCCGCGTGGTAACAGATACGATGGAACCGCTCTACTCGATGCCGGTGAACAGTGCGACCACGCAGGGCGCGAGCACCATTCCGACAAAGAGCGCGGCAATCAGAAGACTGTGCATCGAGAGATCCCCCTGCTCCGTCGGAGCGCGCGGTGGCGCTGCCGACCCTTCCAGAATCGGCCCATCGGGGCATCTTGCCCATTCCACTTCAGCCATCCCGCTATTGCACTTCTGTGTTAGGGTGCGTTCTGGGCTCGCCGCCGTAGGGCAATCGCATGAATCGAAATATCTTTCTGCGAATCTGCTCAAAATCTTCCAGGGTCGACCTTTCATCCCATCTGGCGCAGCCCACATGTGTCGTCATTCTGGCGCAGCCCCCAAGAGTCGTCATTCTGGCGCAGCCAGAATCTCCGTATTTGCCGTTGTCGTTGCTCTTGCCGTTGCCTGTTCTTGCCGTTGTTTGTTTTCCGCTGTCATCCTGAGCGCGTCTTTCGAGCGCGAAGGATCCCGACGAACCCCGCCCC
>DAIRTY010000052.1:0-10184 GCA_036803645.1 Acidobacteriaceae bacterium
GCTGTCATCCTGAGCGCGTCTTTCGAGCGCGAAGGATCCCGACGAACCCCACCCCACCTCAACCCTCAACCCTTTCTCCCCCACGAATCCCCCCGCCCTTGCTATTCCCTGTTCCCTGTTCCCTGTTGTCAAGACCCTCGAACCCCCAAATTCCCCCTAACCTACACCAACCAAACAACATAAAAGTTTCCAGAAGTTGGCATAGTAGTTTCCCTCCAACGCGTATAATTAAATCAGTAAGCAAAAACACACAGCCCCGGCCCAATCCGCCGGGTCTTCGCTTTTAATACGTCTCACGCGCTTAGCACGAGCTTAAACTGCATTTTTTGAATACTTTACGCTATTTGCCCATGGGGGTGTACACACAATTACCGGCGCAACCAACTCCACCAAGTCCAGACTGAGTCCAGACTCAATCCAGACCAAGTCCAGACTTAACATGCCTTTTTGAATACTTTGAGACTTTTTTGCACACAAAAGGAAAAAACCGCATGACCGAAGCAAACAAAACCACCCGGATATTCGCCTTTTATACGTCTCGCGCGCTTAGCGCGAGCTTAACTGTAATGTTTTAAATACTTTACGCTATTACCACCGGGGGGGTAGAGCACAAACGAGCTAACAAGGGAGGCATAGACAGGACAAACGGAAGCCTACGACAGAACGAACGGTTCTTGCGATTGCCCGGCCTTGTGGCCCCTGGGGCTGAGTCTTCGCAGCCGAGCCACGGCGGCAGGCACCAGCGCCAGCGCGCAGTCCACCTCATCCTCGGTCGTCAACCGGCTCAGCGAAATCCGCAGGCTGGCCCGCGCGCGCGCCACGCTCAGCCCCATCGCCGTCAATACATGCGACGGCTCGGTCGAGCCCGACTGGCACGCCGACCCGCCCGACACCGCAAGCCCCTTCAGGTCCAGCGCAATCACCAGCGCCTCGGCCTCCACATGGTCGAAGAACAGATTGCTGGTGTTGGCCACGCGCGCCGCCCCGGAGCCGTTGACGCCCGCCTCCTCGACCTGCGCCAGAATTCCCTGCTCCAGGCGGTCGCGCAACGCCGCCAGCGATTGCTGCTCGCCGTTCGCCAGCCACGCGCGCGCCAGCTCCGCGGCCTTGCCCAGGCCAACGATTCCAGCGACGTTCTCCGTGCCGGGCCTCCGCCCTCGCTCGTGGTTGCCGCCGAAGAAGATCGGTCGCAGCCGCACGTTGCGCCGCACAAACAGAGCGCCCACGCCCTGCGGCGCATACATCTTGTGCCCGGAGATGCTCAGCAGATCGCAACCCAGGACCTTCCCGTCGATCGCCAGCTTGCCCGCCGCCTGCACCGCGTCGGCGTGGAAGAGCGCGCCGGCCGCGTGGGTCAGCTCCGCAAGCTCCCGCACCGGCTGGATCACGCCCGTCTCGTTGTTGGCCAGCATCACGCTCACCAGCCGCGTGTTGGGCCGCAGAGCGGCCTCAAGCGCGCTTGGCTCGACCACTCCTTGCGGTGTGGCGGGCAGGAAGCTGACCTCGATGCCGCGCCCAGCCAGCGCCTCGGCTGCCTGCATCACCGCCGAGTGCTCCATGCTGCTGGCGATCAGATGGTCGCCCGGCGCGAGAGTTCCAAACAGCGCCAGGTTGTCGCTCTCCGTGCCGCCCGACGTGAAGACCACCTCCGCCGCGCGGCAGCCCAGCAGACCGGCCACCGACGCGCGCGCCCGTTCCACCGCGGCCCGCGCCCGCTGTCCCTGCTGGTGGATGGAGCTGGCGTTGCCAAAATGCTCCGTCCAGAATGGACACATCGCCTCCACCACCTCGGGCAGCACAGGCGTTGTGGCGTTGGCGTCCATATAAATGCGCCGCACACCTGAAGTTTACTTGGTGGTCTCGCCTTCTGACCAACACGGAGCGGCCCGGCCAGCGAAGGCAGGCCCAGAATGGTGCCGCATTCCCTCGCAAGCGCTCTAGAATGCGATCTCGAGCGGCTGCGGCGGGGCCTTCAGCAGAAACGTAAACGAGAACCCGCCAACGTCATCGTGGTCGCGCAGGCTTCTGTTGTAGAACCCGGACATTGTGACGTGACGCGACAGCGGGATGTCCAGCGACGTGAGAAAGCCATTGTCCTCGGCAGGGTCCGTGTTGGCCGCGGTCGTCACCTTCTTCTTGCCCTTGCCGGTGGTCGAGTACACCAGGTTCTTGTCCAGCGGCAGCTCCTCGTACGCATCCGCCTCGAAGCTCATGCGCAACGGCAGATTGACCGCCGTCCCGGCCTGGAAGTGCGCCATCGGCCCCACCGCGACATAGCTCTTTAGAACGCGCTGGTTCATCAGGGCGCTGGTGTCGCCGACCCCGAACTCGATGTCGGGAGTGAACAGGTCGAAGTTCCTCTCGAAGTGGTTGTTGATGTTGTAGGTGACCTGTCCCGCTCCCAGGCCATAGTCCGTGTTGCCCGAAGGCAGACCCAGCGAGACGGTCCCGTTGTAGTCGATCGTCCATGCAGTGGCATCGCCGTGGAAGGAGAGCGACGTGTCCCCGAAGGCCCCTTGCTTTGGAGAGTAGACATAGACCGGATTGGTCTTGGTGCCGACGTTTGCGTCGATGTTGATGTACATGTACATCGGGACGCCCGCGTCCACGCTGATGTACCGGTTCAGCCGGTAGGCGACGTTGGGAGTCAGCAGCGAAGACCATCCACTGCTTGAATCATGCTGCGAAGTCGTGCCCATCGAAGCATTGAATCCCTTCGCCACGGGGATGATGCCCGCTGGCCCGCTGTCGTTGGTCATCGCAGCGGCGCTGAGGCCGCCCAATTCGTCCATATCGCTTGCCTCGGCCACCTGCGGCTGGGTCGCCTGTGGTTGAGTCGCCTGTGCATGGCCTGAAGGAACAACGGCTACAAAAAAACTGAGGGCTGCTGAGATAAAGAGACCGGCGGAGAGTGCTGACCGCAGACTGCGACCGACCCGTGAGATGGACAAGCGGACACTCCTCTGAGGAACACAATAAGATCTACACGAACGCGACCGGCGGATCATCCCCTTAGAGCAGGGCGGGAGTACCGGGAGGGCGACGCAGCAGTCAACGCGCATCCGCGGGAGAGATGTCCCACGGGCCAGCGTCCAACGCCACGCAAACGCACCTTAGCGCTTCTCTATCAGAGTGTAGGGCTGCGGATAGGGCGGGCCGATGTAGTCCGCGCGTGGACGGATCAGCCGGTTGTCGTCGAGTTGCTCGATCACATGCGCGGTCCAGCCGGCGATGCGGCTGATGGCGAAGATCGGCGTGAACAGATCGATCTCCACCCCCAGCGTGGTGTAGGTCGAGGCCGAATAGAAGTCCACGTTGGCGTTCAGCTTCTTCTCCGCGTTCACAAACAGCTCGATCTTGCGCGACATATCGAACCACTTCGGCTTTCCGGCCGCCTTGCCCAAGTCCTCCGACATCTTGCGCAGATGGGTCGCGCGCGGGTCTTCGGTGGTGTACACCCGATGGCCGAAGCCGGAGATCTTCTTCTTCTCCGCGAACATCTGTTTCACGTACTCCACTGGGTCGGCACCCGTCTCGTCGATAGCATTCAGTATCTTCATCGTCTCAGCGTTTGCGCCGCCATGCAGCGGGCCCTTCAGCGCTCCGATCGCGCCAACGATCGCAGAGTGGATGTCGGAGAGCGTCGACGCAATCACGCGCGCCGCAAACGTGCTCGCATTCAACTCATGGTCGGCTTGCAGGATCAGCGCGACGTCCAGCGCGCGGGTCGCCGTCTCTGTCGGGTTCACCCCATTCAACATGCGCAGAAAGTTGGCCGAGTGCGACAGCGAGCGGTCCGGATCGACGATCGGCCTTCCCTTGCGGATGCGGTCGAAGATGGCCACAATCATCGCGATCTGCGAGGTCATCCGGTAGCTCTTGCGCACGTTGCTCTCATGCGATGAGTCCTTCTCGTCCGGGTCGTAGAGAGACAGCAGGCTCACCGCCGTGCGCAGCACCTCCATCGGCGTGGACTCATGGGGTACGCTGCGCAGGAAGTCGTAGATGCGCCAGTTCATCGTGCGCGCGGCGGCCAGCTCCTTGCGGAACTCGGCAAGCTGTGATGCCGTCGGAAGCACGCCGAACCACAGAAGATAGGTCGTCTCCTCGAAGTTCGAGTGTTCGGCCAACTGGTGGATGTCGATACCGCGATAGGACAGTACGCCCGCGTCTCCGTCGATCCAGCAGATCGACGACTTCGTGGCAATGATGCCTTCAAGACCCTTCAACGGGAGTACTGCGGACATAGGCGCACCTTCGCAAAATGGAGTGGAGTATCAGTATGGTTATATCGCAGCGGCGAAACGCTTGTCACGAAATCGGGGAGGCCATCCGCCACCGCCCGACAGGCCCGCCGCAGGACGCGCACCCTGCACCGGCTTGCGAAGATAGATACCTTCCTGCCTCTTTTCTCCCTGTGCCTCGGACGGTGGCGTTACGTGAGCTATAGTTTCTTTAGGGCCTTGCGCGTCCGCGGTGCGCTTTTGCTGTACAACCTTCGGCAGCGCCCCAACGTCCTATAGGAAGCAGCAGCGAGAGGAAAGCAGTCATGAGCGATTCAGAACCAATCGTCGTATCTGGGCAGTCCGCCTCGGGAGCATTCATTGCAGCGGTCATCGTTGCGTCCCTGTTGGGCATTGGAGCGCTGGGCTGGTGCTATAGCCTGCAAAACCGCATCGCCGCGGCTGAGCAGAACCTAACCGCCGCCGACAAGAAGAACGTCGACCTCGCAGACCGCCTGGACGCCACCAACGCGAGGCTGCGCGCCACCGCCGATACCCTCGGCCAGAACGTCGGCGCCACCCAGAAACAGATCGACGCCCGAACTGCGGTCATCATAGCGGCGCAAAAGTCGCAGAACGCCGAGACCGCAAAACTGGCGCAGCAGCAGCAGGCCTCCGAGCAGCAGATCGGCGCCGTCTCCAGCGACGTGGCCAGCGTCAAGACCGATGTCGGCGGCGTCAAGACCGACGTCGCAACCACGCGCAGCGACCTCGAGGCAACCAAGGCACAGATGCAGAGCATGATGGGGGACGAGGGCAAGATGAGCGGGTTGATCGCCACCAACCACGATCAGCTCGAAGTGCTGAAGCACAAGGGCGACCGCACCTACGTCGAGTTCACATTGCAGAAGGGCGCGCAGCCGACATTGCTCTCCCCCGTCAAGCTGAAACTCGAGAAGGTGGACAACAAGCACGCGCGCTTCAGTCTCGTCGTCAGCTCCGACGACCGCAATATCGAGAAGAAGGACAAGACCATCGACGAGCCCATCCAGTTCTACAGCGGCAAAGACCCCGTCCTCTTCGAGCTGGTCGTCAACAGCATCGACAAGAACAAGGTCTCCGGCTATCTCTCCATGCCCAAGATCGCTCAATAGACAACGCCGGTGCGGCCTTCGCAGCACAGGCAACGCACCAACGCAGAACGGGGGACGCTTATCGCGTCCCCCGTTCTGCGTTTGCCTTGGGTTGGATTACTTCTTCTTGGCTGCCTTCTTGGCTGCCTTCTTGACGACTTTCTTGGCTGCTTTCTTGGTTGCCATTTGTCTATTCTCCCTATTGATAAGACAACGATGCTGCAAGACATTAACATGCAGCTAACGAATGTATAGTTTTGATGAAATTCAGTGTCAAGAAAAATCGTTACTTCCGCGAATTTTTTTTACATTGGGAAACCACCTGGATGCTCTCTCTCTATTACGAATGACGCGTAATGAATCTCTCTGACACTCAGAAGCATCGCGATTCATCGCCCTCGACCCCATCGCTTGCGCGCAAAACGCATCCCTCCGCGCCATCCCCACGCTCACTCGCGATGTCGAATCCTCATGCATATGAAATACTCGTAGCCCGTGAGATTGTTGGGCGAAGCCGCTGCTGGAGCGGATGAATTTAACTCTCAATCGTCGGGCTACTGCATTGCAAGGTCGTTTAAAACAAATGCATATGATGAACTCTCGATCTCCCGCTCTCATCGCCTGTCTCCTTCTCGCCGCATCGTTTCTTGCCACGCAAGAAACGTCCCTTCATGCACAAGATGGGCTTGCACCGGCATCGGTCCGCTGGATCTCCAGCACGGAATCTGCCCCGTGGAAGCAAATGACTGTTGAACCGGCCTTGCCGTCCGCGCAGATTTCCACCGTGCAGACCTCCGCCTCACCCGTCATTCAGGTGGACGAGCACACTGTCTACCAGACCATCAACGGCTTCGGCAGTTGCTTCAACGACCTCGGATGGCAGGCCCTTCAGTCTCTGGATCCACCCGCCCGCGAACAAGCCCTACAGTCGCTCTTCGATCCCAGCGGAGCCAACTTCACCCTTGGCCGCGCACCGATGGGTGCCAACGACTTCGCCCTCGGCTGGTACTCCTACGACGAGACCGCGGGCGACTACGCGCTCAAGGACTTCACCATCGACCACGACCGCCAGACGCTCCTCCCCTTCATCCACGCGGCGATGCGCTACCAGCCGAAGCTTGCCATCTGGGCCGTTCCCTGGTCGCCGCCTACCTGGATGAAGACCAACGGCGCCTACAAGGGTGGCGAGATGAAGAGCGATCCGCAGATCCTCGCCAGCTACGCACTCTACTTCTCGAAGTACATTCAGGCCTACGGCGCCGAGGGCATCAACCTCTACGCCGTCATGCCGCAGAACGAGCCGCGCTACAACAACAACGTCTACCCGCAGGCCGTTTGGTCCGGTGCGCTCATGAACCTCTTCCTGCGCGACTACCTCGTCCCGCGTCTCCAGCAGGACAAGCTCTCCATCGAGATATGGCAGGGCACCATCGTCAACGAGAAGCTCGCCGACTTTATCCTTCCCATCCTCGACGATCCGAAGACTGCCCCGTCGATCTCCGGCGTAGCCTATCAGTACGGGGGTCAGCAGGCACTCGCCGCCACGCACGAGCGCTATCCCACGAAGAAGCTCATGCAGTCGGAGACCGAGTGCTACAACGGCGACAACCTCTGGCAGCAGGGGCTCGTCACCTTCCGCAAGATCATCGATGACACCAGCCACTTCGCGGGCAGCTACTTCTACTGGAACACCGTGCTCAACGACGAGGAGACCAGCTCGTGGGGCTGGCGCCAGAACAGCCTGCTCACCGTCGACCGCAAGACGAAGCAGGTGCGCTATAACCCCGAGTTCTACTCCATGAAGCACTTCTCCGCGAGCGTTCTTGCCGGAGCAAAGCGCATCGCCGTCAGCGGTGGCCCATTCCAGCAGATCGTCGCCTTCTCCAACCCTAATGGCAGCCAGATCCTCGAATTTGAGAACGACTCCGGCCAACTGCTGGACGCAACCCTCCAGACCGGCGGCAAGCTCTATCGCCTGCACGTCCCAGCAAAATCCATGAACACCGTCACACTGAGCGCGCAGAGCTTTACGCGTCGTTGAATTCGACTGAGTGCGGTACTCTTACCCGATGAGAAAAACTCTCTTCCGCCTTGTTGCCTCCCTGTCGTTGGCGTTATCGCTGTGCGTGTCATTGACCTGCCATTCCGCCGCTCCCGCATCGACGCCATACCGCTTCCAGAACGTCACCTTCATCGCAGGCGGGTTCATCACCGGCTTTGTGGCGCATCCATCCGAGCGCGGGCTCTACTACGTCAGAACAGACATCGGCGGCGCATACCGCTGGGACAGCGCCGCCAAGCGCTGGTCCCCAATGGAGGACTGGCTGCCATTCTCCGACCGCAATCTGCTCGGCGCGGAAAGTATTGCCATCGACCCAACGGACGCAAAGAAGCTGTATATCGCCGCCGGCACATATGTGAACAACGGCACGCCCAACGGAGCGATTCTGCGTTCCGGCGATCAGGGGCGGCACTTCACCATCGCGCGCGTACCGTTTAAGATGGGTGGCAACGAGGATGGCTGCTTTGCAGGCGAGCGGCTGCAGGTTGACCCGAACCATCCGCAAACATTGCTGATGGCAACGCGCCTCGCAGACCTGTGGCGCTCCGACGACAGCGGACTGACCTGGGCGCGCGTTGCGGAGTTTTCTGCTCCACCATCCAACCGCATCGGTTTGACCTTTGTCGCGTTCGACAGATCAAGCGGCCACGCAGGGCAGCCCACACCCGTCATCTATGTAGGCGTCGATGATCCGGTCAACAATCTGATGCGCTCCGAGGATGCAGGCAAGACATGGAAGCCGGTCTCCGGCTCGCCGCACGGACTCTTTCCCAATCACGGCGTCTTCAGCTCCGACGGGACGATGTACCTGAGCTTCACCGATCGACCCGGTCCCAACGGGACCGGCGATGGAGCGGTGTGGGCGTTCTCGCCCTTTGCAAACATCTGGAGAAACATCACGCCGCAGCGGTCTGGCAGCGGCGGCGAACAGCGGGATCACGCCAACAATGCCAAAGCCGCGCAGGACGCGCAGGGCTTCGGCTACGGCATCGTCGCGGTTGACCCGCACCATCCGCAGACGCTGCTTGCGTCCACCATCGACCGCTGGCATCCCGGCGACACCATCTTCCGTTCGACAGACGGCGGCGCGCACTGGCAGTCGCTCAGGGAGGGCGCGGTCCGCGACGCAAGCCTTGCGCCCTGGGCCGACCATGTTGCGGGAGCGCCCTTCGGACATTGGATCGGCGCGGTGATGATCGATCCATTCGATCCAGTCCATGTGCTGTACGGCACGGGCGAGACCATCTGGGAGTCGCACGATGTGAACGGCGGCGCAGCCACTCACTGGACGGTCGGCGCGCCCGGCCTGGAAGAGACCGCCGACATCATGCTGCTCAGTCCACTGTTGCCCACCGCAGCGGGGCCGCACCTCTTCACTGGCCTGGGAGACATCGGCTGCTTCCGCAACGACGATCTCACCCGCTCGCCCGCAGGTGGCGCAATGAAGAATCCCGAACTATCCAACTGCGACACGATTGCGCTGGCGGCGCAGCGGCCCAACGAGATGGTGCGCGTGGGCCGTTCGTGGAACCCAGGGCCGCACGGAGCGGTCTCGCACGATGGCGGCGTGCATTGGACGCCGTTTGCCACCGAGCCCGTGCATGGCGACCAGGGCGGCGACGCGGCAATCTCCGCCGACGGCTCGCTGCTTCTGTGGGCGATGCGCGGAAGCCCGCTGCAACTGAGCAAAGATAGGGGCACAAGTTGGCAGTCGCTCTCGCTTCAGGCTGGAGGACGCGGCGGGCTGCAGGTGCTGGCCGACCCCACCAGCGCAAAATCCTTCTGGGTCTACGACTCCGCGAGCGGCGTTGTGTCTTCCTTGAACAGCGACGGAGTGGCGTCCGTTATAACTCAGACCGCGCCCAAAGGAGGCAGGCTGCGCATTCCCGCGAACGCGCCCGATGTGCTCTGGATTGGCAACTCGTCCGGCCTCTGGCGATCACCCGACCGCGGCATCGAGTTTCGTCAACTAACCACAGTTGCGGCAACGTACGCGGTCGGCTTCGGCAAGGCCGCGCCCGGCTCCGCGTCACCGGCAATCTATCTGGCGGGTGCGATCGCAGGCACTCCCGAAGCAGCGATGCCCGCCGCGGACCAGGGGCGCGGCGGCGGTATCTACCGCTCGCTGGACGACGGATCCACCTGGCAGCGCATCGACGACCCCGAGCATAGGTTCGCCTGGATCGAGCAGATCACCGGCGACCCGCGCGTCTTCGGCAGGGTCTACATGGGCACCAACGGACGAGGTGTGCTCTGGGGAGACCCGGCCAAGTAGCGGTCTCTGCTCTTGCGCGAGCGCAGAGCAGATCGGCGGGGCGGTTCGATTCGTTGTGAAGAGTGGTGAAAACAAGAAACAGAGGGCAGCATACGGGTCTGTTTGGCACTATTTGGCCCAACGTATTTCTTGTTGGCTCCATGTGATGGAGCTAAGTTATTGAAGAAATGGTAGGCACGAGGAGACTCGAACTCCTGACCTCCACCGCGTCAAAATCCACGCACAAATCAATTCAACAGCTTACAGGCTATCCGGGACTGCCATAGTAAGCACGAATCCGTCATAATTGGCACCAATAGCGGAACCAGTGCGGAATGAAGAGCGACACGGCCGTGTGCCTACCTTCGTCATTTCGGAAGTGGTCATCCGCACAAAATCTAAGGACGAAACGATCGTCACACTGAACGGGTAGGCCTTGGCGTGAGAGACTTGACCCTACTAGGCCGTATCGACATATGCACTTTGCAGCCGGGTTGATAGCTGTTGAAGTG
>DAIRTY010000053.1:0-9997 GCA_036803645.1 Acidobacteriaceae bacterium
TTTTTTGAGGAGGGGGAGGAGGAGGGGGAGGAGGTTGCGGGCGACGACCTGGTTGCCGGCGGCGGTGGCGTGGGTGCGGTCGCGCTGCATCATTCCGGGGACGCCGTAGACGTTCTGGAGCAGGAAGGGAAGCAAGGGGACGCGGTACTTTTTGGCGAGGATGGTGTAGGTCTGGTTGAACTGGCGGATGTAGTCGGGGCCGTAGTCGGGGGGTAGGGTGATGCCGGCGAGGGCGACCTTGATGCGGGCGCGCTGGAGGGTAACGACGATGCGGTCGAGGTTGGCGCGGGTGTCTGCGATGGGCAGGCCGCGCAGGCCGTCGTTGCCGCCGAACTCGACGAGGACGACGGCGGGGTGGAGGGCGAGAATGCCGGGGAGACGCTGGAGGCCGTCCTTGGTGGTGTTGCCGCTGATGCCCTGGTTGTCGACGCGGTAGTGGACGTGGCGCTGGTCGAGGGCGGATTGCAGGTAGTCGGGGTAGCTCTCGCCGGGGCCGACACCAGCTCCGGCGGTGAGGCTGTCGCCGAAGCAGACGAGGAGGGGGCGATGGTCCGCAGGCACGGCTCTGGGCGCGGCTTTGGACTGGGCCTTGGACTGGACAGGGGCGGAGAAAGTGAGCAGGAGGCACGCAAAGAGCAAGACAGGGTAAACTTTCTGCATTGTTCCAACGTATCAAAGATGCGAGTGCATAAGGGGAACGCCTGCGTCCTATTGATGCGACGCAGAGGGAGTTTGGCCGTGGGCGAAGACGCAGGCAGAGGGCAGTGGATGATTGCGGTGGAGGGGCTGCGGAAGTCGATCCGCAACGGGGCGCGGACGGTGGAGATACTGCGCGGGCTGGACTTCAATGTGCCGAAGGGCGAGTTTGTGGCGGTGATGGGAGCGTCGGGGAGCGGGAAATCGACGCTGCTGGGGCTGCTGGCCGGCCTCGATACGCCGAGCGCGGGCGAGGTGTGGCTGAATGGGACGGCGATCAGCTACATGCCGGAGGACCGGCTGGCGCAGGAGCGTGGGAAGACGGTGGGGTTCGTCTTCCAGTCGTACCAGTTGATTCCGACTCTGACCGCGCTGGAGAATGTGCTGTTGCCATACGAGCTGAACGCGGAGGGCGATGGGTTGGAGCGGGCCCGGCAACTGATGGCGAGCGTCGGGCTGGGCGACCGGATGGACCACTATCCGGTGCAGCTCTCGGGCGGCGAGCAGCAACGGGTGGCGCTGGCACGGGCGTTCGTGATGCAGCCGCCGATTGTGCTGGCGGACGAGCCGACGGGGAACCTGGACACGACCAACGGCGCGCTTGTGCTGAAGTTGCTGCTGGAACTGAACCGCAAGGAGGGAACGACGCTGGTGCTGGTGACTCACGATGCGACTCTGGCGGCGTGCGCCGACCGGCGGATTGTGCTGCGCGACGGGCTGATTATTTCGGATGACGGGAACATTGGCCGTACGAGGCCGGAGCGGCAGACTCCTTTCGGGTTCTCGGTGGGCGTTTAGATGGCGAACGGGTTGGCATGGGGAACGGCGGCGAAGATCGCGGCGCGGGAGATGCGGCACACGCGCGGGAAGTTTCTATTTGTAATACTTTCGGTTGCGATTGGAGTGGCGGCGCTGACCGGGGTGCGGGGATTTTCAGCGTCGTTCCGCGCGACGCTGCTGGACCGCGCGCGGTCGATCATGGCGGCGGACCTTGCGGCAAAGACTTCTGAGCAGCCGACGCCAAATGAGATGAAGAGCCTGGATGAGATTCGCGCTGGCGGCGTCCAGATGACGACGGTGACGGAGATGATGTCGATGGCGGCGTCACCGAGCGCGATGAATCCGCTGCTGGTGTCGCTGAAGGCGGTCGATCCTGCGCTGTATCCGTTCTACGGGGAGATTACGCTGGCGCCGGCGATGAGGCTGAAGGATGCGCTGGGGCCGGGGTCGGTGGTGGTGGGAGACGATCTGCTGCTGCGGACCGGGCTGCATGTGGGCGACGACTTGCGCGTGGGCGGCGAGACGTTTCGCATTGCGGCGACGGTGGTGGATGAGCCGGACCGGCTGTCTGGGAACTTCGAAGCGGGGCCGCGGGTGCTGATCTCGCGCGCGGCGCTGGATGCGACCGGGCTGCTTGCTCCGGGGAACCATGCGACCGAGCGCGTTCTGTTCAAGCTGCCTCCGCCGAGCGATGGCCGGCCGGTGTCGGATGCGGCGGTTGCGGCGCTGAAGACGAAGGTCGCGGCGCTGCTGCCGGAGGCGCAGGTGACGGACTATCGCGAGACCAACCCGTCGTTGACCGAAGGGCTGGACCGGGCGACGAGCCTACTGTCGCTGATGAGCCTGGTGGCGCTGGTGCTGGGCGCGGTGGGCGTGGCGATGGCGATGCGCGCACACCTGCAGCAGCGGCTGGATACGATTGCGATCATGAAGTCGCTGGGCGCGCGCAGCGGGCAGATCATGAAGATCTACCTGCTGCAGACGCTGTTGCTGGGGCTTGCCGGGGGATTGCTGGGCGTGCTGCTGGGGGTTGCGGTGCAGCTTGCGTTCCCGTTGGTGCTGGGCAAGCTGATCAATGTGCCGACGGAGCTGCACTTGCAGCCGTGGGCGATCCTTACAGGACTGGGCGCGGGTTTGCTGACGACGCTGTTGTTTACGCTGCCGCCATTGCTGGATATTCGTGGGGTGAGGCCGAGCCTGATCCTGCGGCGCGATACGGAGCCGGACTTTGGAGACGGCGACGGGGTGGGCATTGTGCGGCGCGTGCTGGCGCGGCTGCCGTGGGTTGCGCTGGCGCTGGTGGTGACAGTGGTGAGCGTGGTAGTGGTACGCAGGCACTGGCCGGGGCACTCGCTGGAGCTTTTGTTGGAGGGGATATGCCTGTTTGCGGCGGCGGGGTTCGGGCCGGCGATCTGGAACTGGACACGCAGGAAACCGATGCAGGCGGGATCATTTCTGCTGATAATTGGTGGAATTGCTGTGATTGCGACGACGCTGTCAGACTCGGCCGAGGTGGGGCGGGTGTTTTCAGTGGGGCTGGCGATTGTGCTGCTGGTGCTGCTGGCGGCATCGGCGGCGGTGCTGTGGGGGCTGAAGTTCTTTCTCAATCGCACGCGGCTGCATCTGCCCTCGGCACTGCGCCATGGGCTGGCGAATTTGTATCGGCCTGGGAACCCATCGGCGGCGCTGCTGGCGGCGCTGGGCATGGGCGTGATGCAGATCATGATGGTGTATCTGGTGCAGCGGGCGGTGGTGAATGAGTTGCATATAACGTCCATGCCGAAACTGCCCAATGTGTTTATGGTGGACATTGCGAACACGGAGATCGATGGGATTCGCGCGGTGCTGAAGGCACAGCCGGGAGTGACGACGGAGCCGGAGCTGGTGCCGATGGTGGCCGCGCGAGTGGAGGCGATCGACGGCGTGACGGCGGTAGAGGCAAGGGCGAAGGCGGATGCAGTGCGGGAGCAGACGCAGGCTCAGGGTACGCAGCCAAAAGCGCGGCGGCGACGGATGCCGCGCGGAGTTAACCTGACCTGGGCCGAGGCCGCGCCGCCAGGGACGACAGTGGTGGCGGGCGAGTGGTGGAAGGCGGGCGAGCGAAGGCCGGAGCTTGCGATCTCGCAGCAGCAGGCGGAGCGGATGGGCGTCAAGCTGGGGTCGACGATTACGTTTGCGGTCGAGGACCAGCAGATTGCGGCGACCGTGGTGGCGTTGACCAAGGCCGATGGGCGGCACGCGTTTTCGCGCGCGGAGTTTACGCTGCCGAAGGCCGCGCTGGACGGGCTGCCGGTGGTGTGGTCTGGAGGTGTGCATGTGGACCCGGCAAAGGTGGGCGAGTTGCAGCGCGCGCTGTATGCGGGCTATCCAACGGTGACGGTGATCAACGTGGCGCAGGCGATGGAGACAGTGCGCGCGGTGGTGATCCAGATTACGTATGTGATCCAGTTCCTGGCGGCGTTCTCGATCTTCGCGGGAGTGGTGATTCTGGCGTCGTCGATTGCGGGGACGAAGTACCGGCGTATCCGCGAGGTGGTGGTGCTGAAGACGCTGGGCGCGACTCGCGGGCGGATTGCGATGATCTTCTCGATTGAGTTTGCGGTGCTGGGGCTGGTTGCGGGCGCGGTGGGGATCGGGTTTGCCAACCTGATTGTGAGGACGCTGCTGCTCCAGATGAATGTGGCGTATAAGGCACAGTTGCTGCTGAACTTGAGCGCGCTGGCGGGAGTGGCGGCGCTGACCGTGGCTACGGGCTGGATGGCGAGCCACAGGATTCTGGAGCAGAAGCCGCTGGAGGTGCTGCGAGAGGAGTAGTGAGAGCCGTTCTGGGGTGGTTGATGAGGGGATTCGATGGAGGTAAGACAAATACGGAGATTCTGGCTACGCCAGAATGACGATTTTTAGGGGCTGCGCCAGAATGACGATTTTTAGGGGCTGCGCCAGAATGACGGTTTTGCGTTGGCTTCGCCAGAATGACGGCAGTGAATTGGTTTGAGTATCATTCTCCATGCTGAATGCAAGGATGGTTTGTGTGTGCGGCGTTCATTGGTGGCAATAATGATTCGGGTTGAAGAGCGAGGTTGTGCGATGGTAGTTGGGCGGAAGACGGGATTGCTCGCCATGGCGGCGGGCGTTTGTTTATTGGGGACGGTTCAACAGGGCGCGTGGGCGCAGCAGGCAGCGACGCCGCCAACGGCTTCGCCGCAGGCGGCCACTCCTCGGACTCAGCCGGCGGCTGCGCAGCAATTTCCGTCGCAGTTGACGGATACGCCGGTGGCCCCGCCCAATACGGAGGCGATGCGGCTGGCGGGGATTGCAAGGGACAACTCGCGCGGGTTCGGCTCGTCGCCGGACGATGGCGGGCCTCTGGCCAGGGACCTGTCGCCGGCGATTACACCCGAGGCGGTGGGCGCGGCGATGCGCAAGGTGGCGGACTCGGAGCTTGCCGGGTCGGAGCAGTACTTCACGGTGGTGGACCGCGCGCGCAACATGGATGGGCGGATATGGACCTGGAGCGTGCTGTACGCGGGGTACATGGCGGCGGCGGACGCGCTGAACGAGGCGAGTTACCGCGACGCGATGGAGCAGGTGGGCAAGAGCTACAACTGGGGACTGCGGACGACGCAGATGCCCAGCGGCGACGACCAGAGCATCGCGCAGATGTACCTGGAGCTGTACCTGAAGGACAAGAAGCCGGAGCAGATTGCGACGATCCAGGCCGCGCTGGACGGGATTCTGGCCGCTCCGCGCGTGGAAGCGGGAACACAGCGGAAGATCACATGGTGGTGGTGCGATGCGCTGTTCATGGGGCCGCCGGTGTGGTCGCGGATGTATGCGGCGACCGGCGACAGGAAGTACATTGCGTATCTGGACGAGGAGTGGGCCAAGACATCGCAGTTGCTGTACGACCCGCAAGCGCATCTCTATTCGCGTGACGCGACGTATATCGCGAAGACCGAGAAGAACGGGCAGAAGATGTTCTGGTCGCGCGGCGAGGGCTGGGTGATGGGCGGACTGGCGCGGACGCTGGAGTATCTGCCGAAGGACGATCCGGCGCGGGCGAAGTATGAGACGCAGTTGAAGGAGATGGCCGCTGCGCTGGCGAAGATCCAGGGGCCAGATGGGCTGTGGCACGCGGGGCTGCTGGACCCGGCAGACTACGACCAGCCGGAGATCTCGGGGTCGTCGTTGATTACGTTTGGCATGGCGTGGGGGATCAACAACGGGATTCTCGACCGCGCGGTGTATGGGCCTGTGGTGACGAAGGCGTGGGCGGGGATGCTACAGCACATCTACGCGGACGGGCGGCTGGGCGACATTCAACAGACCGGCGCGGAGCCGGCGGCGTTCAAGGCCTCGGCGAGCTACAACTATGGGATTGGCGGATTTTTGATGGCGGGCAGCGAGATGCTGAAGATGGCGGGTGCCCGGCCGCAGGCAGGGCAGACGGCTTCGCCGCAGAGAAGCGGCGCGGGGGGTGCGCCGCCGGACGCGGCAGCGAGGCGGCAGGGGGCGATCACAGGAGGGATTACGCGGAAGTTTGGCAGCGTGCCGGACGATCCGGGGCCTCTGGCGACGGACCTTTCGCCGAAGTTGAAGCCGAAGGCGGTGGCGGCGGCGATGCGCAAGGTGGCGGACTGGCAGCTTGTCCAATCGCAGGAGTACTTCGCTGTGTTCGACCGGACGCGCCAACTCGATGGGCGGATATGGACGTGGGGCGCGCTGTACAGCGGACTGATGGCTGCGTCGGAATCGCTGGGCGATCCCAAGTACGCGAACGTGATGCGGGAGATGGGCAAGACGTACAACTGGGAGCTGAGCAAAACGGAGTCGGACGCGAACCAGCACAGCCTGGCGCAGACTTATCTGGAGCTGTATCTGATGGACAAGAAGCCCGAGGAACTGGCTCCGACGCAGGCCATCTTCGACGGGATTTTGGGGAAGCCGCGGGTGGAACTGGGGACGGGGCGAAGGATCGAGTGGTGGTGGTGCGATGCTCTGTTCATGGCGCCGCCGGCCTGGGCCCGGCTGTACGCGGCGACCGGAGACAAGAAGTACATTGCGTATCTGGACGAGGAGTGGGCGAAGACATCGAAGCAACTTTACGACACGCAGGCGCACCTGTACGCGAGGGACGCGACCTTTATTACGGCGAAGGAGAAGAACGGGCAGAAGGTGTTCTGGTCGCGCGGCGAGGGATGGGTGATGGCGGGGCTGGCACGGACGCTGGAGGTTCTGCCGAAGGACGATCCGGCGCGCTCGATGTACGAGACGCAACTGAAGGAGATGGCCGCCGCGGTGGCGAAGATCCAAGGGCCGGACGGGCTGTGGCGTTCGGGAATGCTGGACCCGGCGGCGTACGACCAGCCGGAGATCTCGGGCTCGGCGCTGATGACGTTCGGCATTGCGTGGGGGATCAATAACGGGCTGCTCGACCGCAAGGTGTATACGCCGGTAGTGACCAAGGCATGGGCTGGAATGCTGCAGCACATCTACGCGGATGGACGGCTGGGCGACATCCAGCAGACCGGATCGGCACCGGACCTGTTCAAGCCATCGTCGAGCTTCAACTACGGGGTTGGAGGATATTTGCTGGCTGGGAGCGAGGTTTACAAGATGGCGGGGGGCAAGCCGGCGAAGAAGTAGTTGCTGGTTGCTGGAGACTTTCTATGGTTCATGCGGCGCAACGCGTGTTGGCGGGCTTGTCTGTTGGAGTGCTTGCGCTGGGAGCTTGCCGCGGGCCGGCACGGACGACGCTGACGATCTCGGTTGCGGCGAGCCTGACGGAGACGATCGGCGAGATTGAGGCGCAGTACCGGCAGACCCATGCGAGCGTCGACTTTCGCAATAACTTTGGCGGGTCGGGCGTGCTGGCGCGGGAGATCGAGCAGGGCGCGCCGGTGGATGTGTTTCTATCGGCGGCGGCTGGGCCGATGGACGAGTTGCAAGCGAAGGGGCTGATCGTGGCGGGGACGCGGCACGATCTGTTGAGCAACAAGTTGGTTTTGATTGCTCCGCGGGACTCGGGGTTGCAGGGGTTTGCGGGGCTAACGGATGGGAGCGTGCGGCAGATTGCGCTGGGCGATCCGGGGAGCGTTCCGGCAGGCCAGTACGGCGAGGAGACACTGACGGCGCTGAAGCTCTACGAGCGGGTGAAGGGGAAGATTGTGCTGGCGAAGGACGTGCGCCAGGTGCTGACGTATGTGGAGACGGGCAACGCCGACGCGGGGTTGGTGTATGCGACGGACGCGAATGGCGACGCGCGGGTGCGGATTGTTGCGACGGCACCGGCGGGGACGCATGAGCCGATTGTCTATCCGGTGGCCGTGGTGGGAGCCGGGCGTGAGAGTGGGGCTGCGCAGCAGTTTGTCGAGTACCTGCGGAGTCCGGCGACGGCGGCGATCTTCGGTAAGCATGGATTTACCATGGCTTCATGGTGAGATTGCCGATCGACGCATCGCCGCTGATTATTTCGATTGCTACGACGTGCGCGGCAACGGTGGCGACGTTTTTCCTGGGACTGCTGGCGGCGTGGTGGATGTACCGGACGCAGGCGCAGGACGGGTTGCGCATATGGGGATGGGATTGGCGGGCCTTCAGTTTGAGGGGATGGATTGACGGGCTGTTGACGCTTCCGTTGGTGTTGCCGCCTACGGTGGTGGGTTTTTTTCTGCTGCTTCTGTTTGGGCGGCGCAGTTTGCTTGGCCATGCTCTGGAACGGGTTGGGATCACGATTGTGTTTTCCTGGCCAGCGACGGTGATTGCGGCTACGGTGGTCGCGTTTCCGCTGATGTACCGGACGGCGCTGGGCGCTTTCGAGCAGGTGAATCCTACGCTGTTGCAGACTGCGCGGACGCTGGGGGCATCGGAGTGGAGAGTGTTTCGGCGGGTGCTGTTTCCGCTGGCGGGTCCGGGAGTGGTGGCGGGAACGGTGCTGGCGTTTGCGCGCGCGATGGGCGAGTTTGGCGCGACGCTGATGCTGGCGGGGAACATTCCCGGACGTACGCAGACGATGCCGATTGCGATTTTTTCGGCGGTGGAGGACGGCGAGCCGCGGCTGGCAGCGGTGTGGGTGGCGCTGATTGTGGCGATCTCGCTGGGGATGATCCGGCTGCTGAACCGGGAGAGCAAGGCGGTGCGCAAGAGGGTGCGAGCGGAGGTTGAGCCGACGGCGCAGGCCGAGGTGGGGATGCTTCCTGTGGTGCCTCGCGTGGTTGGGTTGCGGGACGATGAGGGCGCGGCAACGTGTGCGCTGGAGGTTGACCTGGAGAAGCGGCTGGAGCGGTTCACGCTGAAGGTGCGGCTCGGCGCGGGACTGGTTTCTGGAAGGGGCGCGGTGGGAATTCTGGGCGCGTCGGGTGCGGGAAAGACGATGACACTGCGTCTGATTGCGGGCGTGGCGGAGCCGGATGGCGGGCGGATTGTGCTGAATGGGCGCGTGCTGTTCGACAGCAGGACGGGAGAGAATGTGCGCTCGGCGCGGCGGAGGATCGGGATTGTGTTTCAGGACTACGCTCTGTTTCCGCATATGACGGTGGAAGAAAATGTGGGCTTCGGGTTGAACGCGCTGGGGGAGGCGGAGCGACAGCGCGTGGTGGCGTGGCATCTGGAGCGGATGCACATCGCGGAGCTGGCGGAGCGCATGCCGGGAGAGATTTCGGGCGGACAGAGGCAGAGGGTGGCGATTGCGCGGTGCATGGCGATTGAGCCGGACGCACTGCTGCTGGATGAGCCGTTCGCTGCGCTGGACCCGCACCTGCGACGCAAGACCGAGGAGCAGCTTCGCGAGACGCTGGCCGAGTACAAGGGCGCGGTGCTGTTTGTGACGCACGACATGGAGGAGGCGTTCCGATTTTGCAGCGAGCTGGTGGTGCTGGACGGCGGCCGGGTGATTGCGAGCGGGCCGAAGCAGGAACTTTTTGAGCGGCCGCGCACGGTGGTGGCGGCGCGATTGACGGGATGCAAGAACATCGTGGCGGCGCGGCGCGTGGACGTGGAACGGATTGCCGTAGATGCGTGGCAGTGCGAGCTGCGTACGGATTGTGCTGCTCCCGAAGGATTGACCCACGTTGGCGTGCGTTCGCACCAGATTGCGATTGCGGGAGACGCAGACAATGTGCCGGGCGCGGCGGGCGAGAATACATTTCCATGCTGGCTGGTGGGCACCAGCGAAGCGCCGCACGAGATGACGCTCTATCTGCGGTTGCACGCGCCAGCGGAGGGGAGTGAGCCAGCGCATTTGCAGGTGGATTTGGGTAAAGACGCATGGCGCGCGCTACGGGAGCGACCGCAGCCATGGCATGTCAAGTTGGACCCGGCGCGGCTGTTGCTGCTGGAAGGCTAGAGTATTTTCAGCGATGGTGTAATGTATCGTGCTGCGAGCAAAATGCGGGGATTCTTCACCTTCGGCAAGCTCAGGGTCAGAATGACAATATCATCCTGCATTACAGCAACAGTGAAGCTGCTCTAGTTGCGGGATGCGCCGGACGCGCAGATCGAATGCTATTAAACTGAGGGAAAC
>DAIRTY010000054.1:0-9972 GCA_036803645.1 Acidobacteriaceae bacterium
ACCTTGAAGCGGTTCTTGCGGTCGTCCATGTCGATGAAGTCAATCACGATAATCCCGCCCAAGTCGCGCAACCGAATCTGGCGCACGATCTCCGGCACCGCGTCGAGGTTGGTCTTGACGATGGTGTCTTCAAGGCGGGCGGACTTGCCGACATATTTGCCGGTATTGATGTCGATGGCCACCAGCGCTTCAGTCTGGTTGATGACGATGGAGCCGCCGGACTTGAGCCAGACCTTGGAGCGCAGCGCCTTGTTGATCTCTTCGGTGATGCCGAACTGCTCGAAGAGCGGCGTGTCCTTGAGGTAGAGCTTGACGCGGCGGATCAGCGACGGCTGGAAGCGCTGCAGGAAGCGCAGCACGCGCTCGTACTCGGCCTCGCTGTCCACCCAGATGGCGGAGAAGTTGTCGGTGACCTGATCGCGCAGGATGCGCTCGATGAGGTTGAGGTCGTGGTAGATGAGCGCGGGCGACTTGGAGGATTCCGAGCGCGCCTTGATGTCGGCCCAGAGGTTGAGCAGGAAGCGCAAGTCGCTGCGCAGCTCCTCTTCCGTGGCTCCCTCGGCGGCGGTGCGGACGATGAATCCGCCGGTGGCGTCGCCCTTCTCGCTGAGCAGAATCTCCTTCAGGCGGCGGCGTTCGCCGTCCGATTCGATCTTGCGCGATACGCCGGTATGGTTGACCGTGGGCATGAAGACCAGGAAGCGACCGGGAAGCGCGATGTGGCTGGTGATGCGCGCTCCCTTCTTGGCGATGGGCTCCTTGGCAATCTGGACCAGGATCTCCTGCCCGGGCTTGAGCAGGTCGCTGATGGCGGGCAGGTCGGTGGTTTGCATGGAGTGGCGGCCATGGCCGCCGCCGTTGTGTCCGAAGCGGCCGGAACGTTCGCCGGATCCGCCGGTGTTGCGCGGACGGTCGGTGCGATCACTGCGTTCGCTGCGGCCACGACGTCCATCGCGGCGTCCATCGCGGCGTCCTGGGCGGCGTTCAGAATCGCGTCCGCGCTGCTGACGGGAACTGTCGGCAGCACCCGCCGGCTCCCCGGTGCGGTCCGCCTCTTCCGGCTGGCCGAACTGCGCCTCGAAAAACTCAGTGTCGGCAGCGGTTCCGGTGCGGGCTGCCTGTTCGTCGAGCTCGTCCGTCCGCTCTGAGCCTTCGCTGTCTTCCTGGTCCCGACCTTCCTCGTCGTCCTGCTCTTCCTCGTCCTCTTCTTCGATATCTTCCTCGTCGAGGTCGTCTTCCTCAAAGTCTTCGTCTTCGTCCAGGTCGTCCTCGTCTTCCGGCTCGGGCGTGACGCGGGTGATCTGGTCGATGGACATCTCGCGCAGCATGGTGCCCAGATCGGCCGCGCCCTCCACCGTCTCTTCATCGAGGTCGTCGATCTCCTCGATGGAGCTGGCATGGATGCTCGGGGCCAGGGAATCTTCCATGTCGAGGACCTCTTCGGCGAGCTGGCCGGGGCCAGGTGCGAAGCTGGCCTCACTTTGCGGGAGAGATTCATCGCTTTGCGGGAGGGACTCAGCGGCGGGCTGGGCTTCGACCGGCTCGGAGTGCATATCGCCTGCGGGAGTGATGGAGGTGATGTCGTGGGCAACGGCTACGGGCGCATCCGCCAGCGGCTCGGAGGCGACTTCGGCTGGCGATTCCAGCACTGGTTCGAGGTCTGGCGCGCTCTGGCGAAACTCGCTGGGCGGCACGGGATCGATGCGGTAGGAGGCCGAGGCATCCTCTGGCTCGTACTCCACTTCAACCTGCTGGACTGGCGTCGGCGCGGCAGCCACAACTGGCTCCGGCGCGGCGATAGCTACCGGCTCCGCAACGACCGGAAAAGCGGCTTCGGGCGCTTCGTGGACTTCGGCGGCTTGAGTTTCCGCGACGTTGGGCCGCTCGAACTGCTGGATTGTCTCTGCGGCGGGAGCTTGCTGGGAGACGGCAGCGGCGGCGGCAGCAGCAACGGGAGCGTCATTGCGGAGGTCGGCACGGTTGTCGCGCCGGCTTTCGCCGCGGTCATTTCGGTCGGGGCGGTCAGAGCGGCCATCGCGTCTCGGCTCCCGCTCAAAGTTGCGCGAAGGCCGGTTGCGTCCCTCACGCGAGTCGGAACGCGAGTCGGAATGCGAGTCGTGGCGTGAGCCGGAGTTCGAGTCGGGGCGTGAGTTGGCCGGGCTGCGCCGCGAGAGCGTCTCGCCGGGCAGGGTTGCGCCGCCGTCCCAGCCCGCTGCAAGAGTGTAGAGGTTGGCCGGCGGAGCGAGCGTACTCGAGCTCGATTCCGCGGATTTGGGCTCGGCCTTCTCTTCGCCGCCCTTGCGGTACTTGGAGAGCGATTCGCCGGGCAGAATGATCGGCTCGGCGCCAGCCTCGATCTCATCGGGATAGGCATTGGAGATGGGGCCGGTGCCGCTGGTCTCCCCGCTGTCGCTGTCCACGCCGTAGAGGTTGCGCGAGGGTTCGAATCCGCGGGGAACGCGGGGCGGGCGCTGGTCTCCACGCTGACCGTCGCGTTGCTGACCGTCGCGGCTGCGTCCGCTGTCGCGCCGTCCGCGGTCGCCGGAGCGATCGCCGCGTGGGCTGTTGTCTCGCGGGCTGTCGCTGCTGCGCGGGCTCTCCTGGCTGCGGTCGGAAGGAGATGTAGATGGCTGGCTGGCCTCGCCGTCGATCTCATGGATGGAATCGTGCTCGTACGATAAGTTGTCGTCGTCGTAGCCCGGCACTTCGGAGTAGCCCTGAGCTGCGGGGTAGGCCGGTGCATCGGAGTTCTCCTGCGTCGAATCGCCCGCCTGACCTGGCTGATCGCCTGGCTGGCCAGAGGCGCCGCGCCCGCGACGGCGTCCGCGCCGACCGCGCCAGCGGCGGCTTCCATCGGCACCGGGAGCGCCTTCGCCAATCTCGGAGCCTTCGTTGAACTCTGCGGGGGCCGCACTGTCTGCGTCGGTGCCTGCAGCGTCGCCGCGTGGAGCATCGCCGTGTGGAGCATCGCCGCGCCCGCCGTCCTGCTGTTGCGCTGCTGCGTCGGGGCCTCCCTGACGGTCTGCATTTCGGTTGCGATCGCGGTCGCGTCCGCCGCGCCGTCCTCTGCCGCCACGCTCGCCGCCGCGTCCACCGGCGTCGCCGTGTCCACCCGCATCGGTGGCCTGCTCGCCATTGGTCAGGCGTGGCGCGCGTGCTGCGCGGTCTCCGGTTGGGGTGGTGTCAAACTCCTCCGAATCCGGAGCTTCTTCCATGAAATCCGTGATGTAAAGGAATGCATCGCGCTCCAGGCCAATCTCCACGAAGCTCGACTGCATGCCCGGCAGAACGCGCGTCACGCGTCCGTTGTAGATCGATCCGGCGAGCGTGTACTCGTTCTCGCGCTCGTAATACATTTCGGTGAGGGCTTCGTCTTCGACGATGGCCAGACGCGTCTCGTGAGGCGTGCTGGAGATATAGATTTCTTTCGACATGTTCCTGCTCTTTCTGCCCACTCCGGCTTTGAGAACCGGAGGTACGGGCGGCAGACGCAGGCGAGTGGATCGGAGGAGCCCTAGCTTGCTGCTAGTCGCTGCTCACCGAGGGTGCGGACAGGCGTGTGGGAGCTGGAAGCGGTGTGGACCGATGGTTGCGGACGGGGGTCATGACCCACCCCAGACTGCGCCCAGAGCGCGCCGACGAAGGGCGTGAGCTGGGTGTTACAAAGAGCGATCGGCGACACTTGGGACGCTTCGAGCAAAACCTGGCATGCGGAGTTTGTGACCGAATCAACCTCAGATCCAACTTGAGGCGGGGCCGTTCGCCATCCGGATGCAATCATTCCCTTCAAACCTGTCCGGCCAACGGACTTGATCCCTGCCTGGCCGGCTTCTTCTAAAATAAAAAATCGATAATCTTCAAAATTCGTGCGCCGCATGCCCGGCGCCATGCGCCAACGGGAGCGGGGGGTTGCTCCGGCCTGGGTGGTACAGCCGGTTATATATCCAGTATGCACCAAAATCGCCGCCAGCGTCTTCCCCGCCTCAGACTCGTCACTGGCGATCTTCTCGATCGGGTCGGAAATCCTGGATTGCGCAGCAGTAGCTCAGGCTGCCTTGACCCGTTCGACGGCGAGGCGCAGGCCCATGGCTTTAAGAATTGCCGCCAGACTGCTGAGCGCGGGGTTTCCCTCCTCGGAGAGTGTGCGATAGAGCTGAGTCGGGTTCAGATTGGCATTCTCGGCCACGCTCTGTACTCCGCCAAAGGCCTTGGTCATCTGGCGCAGCGCGATCAGCAGCTCTCCCTGTTCGCCATCTTCCAGGATGCTGTTCAGCAACTCCAGCGCGTATGCGGGGTCCTGCTGAAACAGCTCGGCCATGGCCTCATCGTGTGCTCTATCTCTCATCGCTAAACCCTCCTTTGCCAGTCCTGCCAGCACTCACTGGCGCGGTTAATATCTGCACCCTGCGTTCGCTTGTCGCCACCGCAGAGCAGCAGTACGACCTGGCTTCCAGCGACTGCGTAGTAGACCCGGTATCCCGGCCCAACGTCGATGCGCAGCTCCCATACCCCGTCGCGGCAGAACTTGTGGTCTCCGAAGTTGCCCAGCTCAATCCGATTGATGCGCCGGTCGATGGCAATTCTGGCCCTGGTGTCGCGCAGCTTGCGGTGCCACTCCAGATAGAGATCCTTCTCATCCGAAGTAAGGTAGTGGCGAATCTCGTACACGGAATTATTTTCGTTCATAAACGAATCAATTGCAAGCGATCTTTTTGCGAGACTGCCATTCGTCCGATCCTTAGTTCACAAAACGCCTCATGCGGATATTCATCACGATACCCAGCGCCAGAAACGTGAACAGGATCGACGATCCGCCGTAGCTCATCAGCGGCAGCGGAATGCCCGTCACCGGCATCAGGCCCACCACCATCCCGATGTTCACCACGATCTGGAAGAGCAGCACGGCCGCCACCCCCATGACGATGAAGGTGGCGGGAACGTCAGAGGCCTGCTGCGCGTTCTCGATCAGACGCATCAATATCAGGAAGTAGAGAATCAGAATCCCCATGCCGCCCACGAAGCCGTGCTCCTCGCAGAAGGCGGCGAAGATGAAATCGGTGTATGGGATGGGGAGGAAGTCGCCCTGGGTCTGCGTTCCCTGGTTGGTTCCCTTGCCCCACAGTCCGCCCGCGCCCACCGCGATCTTCGACTGCAGGATCTGGTATCCGGCGCCGCGCGGGTCGCTGCCGGGGTCGACGAAGCTGGTCAGGCGCGCCATCTGGTACGGCTTCAGTCGTTTTCCGCTCATCCATGCGCCGCCGATCAGAAGGGTGAACCCCAGAAGGAGGACCATCACCTGCCTGAACCGAATTCCGCCCAGAAACAGCCCCACCACCAGGATTGGGAAGTAGGTGAGCGCCGTCCCCAGGTCCGGCTGGATCAACACCATCGCCATGGGCACGCAGACCAGCGCGAAGGCCTTGCCGATGTCGAGCCAGCTCAGTTCGCGCCCTGCCAGCCCCCAGAAATACCGGGCTATGGCCAGGATCAGCACCAGCTTCACCCACTCCGACGGCTGAAAGTGAATGCCGCCGCCGAGATTGATCCAGCGCTTTCCCCCCATCACGGTTGTGCCGACCAGCTTTACGGCCACCAGCGACAGAAGTCCGAGGCCATACGCCCAGGGCGCAATCTCCACCAGCCGGTGGTAGTCGATCCGCGAGATGAGAAACATCAGAAGGATGCCGACCAGCAGGAAGGCGAACTGCTTGTGGTCGAAGTCGTGAAACCGGGTGTGCAACGTCGCCGACTTGATCTCCAGCACGCTGAGCGCGGAGACCAGCAACACCAGAATCAGAAGCATCCAGTCGAAGTCGCGGAATGAGGTGAGGCGGCGCATGGGTTCGGGCTCTATTCTATGGGCTGGATCGTCTTTGGGGGCTGGATCGTCAGGGCCGGTTGACCGCGGGCGCGTTCGCGGCCCCGGGATGCAACGCTGGAGTGACCGATGCGGTCGGCACACCGTCTGGATTCGGGGAAGGATTCGCTACAGGCTTGGGCACTTCCACCACGCGCAGAAGATTTCCCTCGCGCCTGCGCTGCTTGTTCACGAATGCGTTGATGACCTGGGCGGCGAGGGGAGCGGCGGCGGTGGCTCCCCAGCCGCCATGCTCACACAACACAGCAACGACGATATCGGGGTTGCGGCGCGGCGCCATGCCGACAAACCAGGCGTTGGCGCGTTCGTTTCCTTTGCCCAGGCTGGTGGCTCCGGCGCTGTGACTCACCAGTTGAGCTGTGCCGGTCTTGCCAGCGAAGTCGATGCCTTCAAGATGCATGGCGCCTGCTGTTCCGCCAGGACCCAACGTCGCAGCCATGGCGTCGGAGATCGTCTCCCAGTTCTCCGGCGTGATGGGGATGACGCGGTCGCCGCTGCCGGGATAGGTGGCCTGGATCGCCGACAACATGTCCGGCGGCAGTTCGTCGGGGAAGACCACATGAGGCCGCTTCAGCACGCCGCCCGATGCGATGCCGCCCAGCGCGCGTGCAAGCTGGATCGGCGTCACCTGCACTGCGCCCTGCCCGATCCCCACCGAGATCGTCTCGCCGGCATACCACTTATCATGCTGTGTCTTCATCTTCCACGCGGTGGAAGGCATCGTTCCGCTAGCCTCGTCCGGCAGGTCGATGCCAGTCTTCTGCGAGAGGCCGACCTCGGTCGCATATTTGGCAATCGTATCGATGCCGAGCTTGTTTGCCAGCGTGTAGTAGAACGTATCGCACGACCACGGAATGGCATGGTCGATGTCCACCATGCCGTGGTGCTTGTCGCAGGCGAAGAAGTGTCCGTAGAACGTGCCGCCGCCGTTGCACATCACATGCATCGTCTGGACGACGTTCTCTTCCAGGCCAGCCAGCGACATGATGATCTTGAAGGTTGAGCCGGGCGCGAGCTGCGCCTGGATGGCCTTGTTCATCATCGGGTGGTCGGGGTTGTTGACGATCTGCGACCAGTAGTCCCTGGTCAGGCGCACGGAGAACTGATTGGGATCGTAGGTTGGGCGCGAGACCATCGCCAGAATCTCGCCGGTATGCGGGTCCAGCGCCACCAGCGCTCCGATATGGCCCTCCATGGCCAGCTCGGCCGCGCGCTGCACGTCCAGGTCGATGGTGAGCCGCAGGTCCTTGCCGGGGACCGCAAGCTGCTGGGCAAGCGGCGGCCCAAACTCCCTGCCGCGGCTATCGACGATCACGTCGCGCGATCCGTCCTTTCCACGCAGAAGTTCGTCGTAGGTCTCCTCCACGCCGCTCTTGCCCACCACGTCTCCCGGCTCATAGAAGTCGAACTTGGTGCTGTTGAGGTCCTCTATCGACAGCTCGCCCACATAGCCGATCAGGTGCGCGGCAAAGCCGTCGCGCGGGTACAGGCGGCGCTGGTCATCGAATGTCTCAAGTTCGGGAAGCTCGTTGCGATGCGCCTCGATGAAGGCCTGCTCATCCGGCGTGATGTCCTGCTTCAGCGGGATCGGCTGGTACTTCGGCGAGCTGGCGTAGCGGTGCAGCGTGGCCTCGATCGCATCCACCGGCAGATCGAGACCGCGCGCGATCAGGGGGATGTCGGCAGTCAGGTCCTTGGCCTGTTCGCGCAGCAGAGAGCAGGAGACCGATGGGTAGTTGTCCACCAGGATGCGTCCCTCGCGGTCGAAGATCTTGCCGCGCGGCGCCGTCACCGGCTGCTTGCGCACGCGATTGGCCTCGGCCAGCAGCCGGTAGCTGTCCGCGCCCAGGATCTGCAATCGCCACATTCCCGCCGCCAACACCGCAAGCACCAGCACCACGATGTACTGCGTCGCGTGCAGCTTGCCCGCCGCAACCTTCTCGTCGCGGTCCGTGTGCCGTTCGGTCTTGGGAATTAGCTCCATGCTGACGAGTCCTGCTTGCCTCAGTCTACTTCTTCCATCCATCGACCGGGTGCCCCATCCATCGCGGTTTTATCGCGATGGGTGGGAATTCGCGCGACCTTACTCCTGATGCCTGGCGCGGTCCAGCAGGAAGAAGACCGGCAGCGCCACCGCGGTGTTCGCCACCGCCCTCAGCAGTTCGTGCAGCCACATCAGGTGGAAGGCGCGAATGCCCAGCAGGCGCCGCTCGATCAGGTACAGAAGAACGCTCTGCAGCAGCGAAAATCCGAAGGCCAGCAGCGTGCGCGTGGCTGTGTTGTCCACGTCGATCCGGCTTCCCAGGCTCGCTCCCGCGTACCCAATCACCGACTTCGCCATGCCGTTGACGCCGATCGGCTGGCCGGTCAGCACATCCTGCAGCAGCCCGATGGCCGCGCCCGTCACCGTCCCGGCAATCGGACTGCGCCGGCTGATGGCGAAGAACAACGTCACGATGAATGGCAGATCGAGAATCGCCAGCCCATGAAACACTCGCGGCAGAAGCACCTGCAGCAACACCGCGCCCAGCGGCACCAGGACCGTCACAGGAAGCGAGAAGCTCTGCTGCTCGACCTCGCGGCGCGACATGTAGCTGCGTGTGACCATCATTGCGTCGCCTCAGGCTGAGACGGCCGAGCCTGCGGGCTGCTCGGCGCGCCCTGGCTGCCCGGAGCGGAACTCGCCGCGCCGGGCGTCATCGCGGAGGCGGGCGGCGTCGATCCGCTGCTGAACCGGTCCGGATGCAGCGCGGGCAGCGGGTGCGGGACGACAGGCGCAATCGGTGGAGTGGCCGGAGCAGCGCCATTCGCGCCTGCGGCAGCAGCCGGATTCGCGTCGTCGTGAATGCCGGGCAGCCGTTCGGCGCTCAGGTCGGCCGCGTGTTGCGCCTCGGCGGCCGCCATGTCCTGCTGCGCCGCCTGCGACAGGTCCGCTTGCGTTCCCGTAATCACCAGCACCTCTGCGACGCGGTCCAGATCGACCGCCGGATGCACCCGGATGGCGGTGTACGGCTGGTGGTCCGGGTCGGGCGCAATGCTCTCCACAACGCCCACCGGCAGCCCCCGCGGATACACCTGGTCGCCGCCCGAGGTCAGCACCTGCTCGCCCGGCTGGATGCGCGAGTCCGCCGTCAGGTTGCCGATCTGCACCCGCCCGCCGAGCGTGCCGCGCAGGATCGCGCGAATCCGTGTGCTGGCCAGCACCACCCCCGCGCCCGAGCTCTGGTCGTTGATCTCCAGCACCTCCGAGGTTGTTGGGAAGACGTCCCGCAGCTTGCCCACGATGCCGTCCTGCGTGATGACCGCCATGTCCGGCCGCAGCCCGTCGCGCGATCCCTTGTCGATGGTGAGCACGCGTGACTGTTCGCTTCCGCTGGTGCCGATCACCTGCGCGGCAACGGTCGAGCCAACGTAGCTCTCCCTGAAGCCGAGCATCGCCTGCAGGCGGCGGCCCTCCAGCGCGTCCTCAGCCATCGCAGCTTCATCGATGCGCACCCGCGCCAACTGCTGCTGCAGGTCTTTATTCTGCTGGCGCACGCGGCGCAGGTCGATGTACTCCGACCACGCGTGGCCCGCGCCGCTGCCAATGGCGTGCGTCGCCCGCTCCACCGGAGTCACCGCCGTCATCGCCCACATGCGGATCAGCCGCACGCTGGGGCCGTCCGGCTTCGAGGCGTCCACCGGGCTGCGCACCTGCACCGCCAGCGCGATCGCCTGCGCCAGCAATACCGCGATCAGAAACAGCGCGTTCTTGTACTCCGTCAGAAAATCCATCGGCCTGTGTACATTATCCGCGAGATCGCAACCCCCGCGTCTGCTTTTTCGGTAGTGGCGCAGTTTGTACTGTTTTGAAAGGGCGCGGCTTCAGCCGCGCCGACGATGCCAACAGAACACTGGGGACTTTAGTCCCCGAGGGAAATCGGGTACCCCATCCTTCCGCAGTCCCAGCGCGGAATGGTGGGTTGCCTTTTTGGTTGTCATTCCCGAAGGGAATCTGCTTCTGTTTTTGCCGTTGCCTATCCTAGCTCGTCATTCTGGCCTAGAGCCTGTTATGAAGTTTGTACCTGGGTAGAGTCTTTGCGTGGGCTTGTTTT
>DAIRTY010000055.1:0-9956 GCA_036803645.1 Acidobacteriaceae bacterium
GGACGATGACTTCATCGGGATGGGAGACAAGTCTCGGCATTACTTCCCGTCCTTTTCCGTTGTTGCAGGCGACGAACCAGCCGCGTACTCATCGAGGATCTCGTCCAACTTCTCCGGCGTCAGCTCGTCGTGGAAGTCGTAGTTCACCTGCATCGCCGGGGCCGAGCAGCAGTCGCCGATGCACTCCACCTCTTCCAGCGAGAACTGCCCGTCCGCCGTGGTCTGCTTGTTCTCGATGCCGAGCCTCTTCTTGCAGTGGTCGAGGATCTCGTATCCCCCGCGCAACATGCAGCTGATGTTGGTGCACACCTGCACGTTGTATTTGCCCGCGGGCTTGGTCCGCAGCATGGAGTAGTAGCTGAGCACACTGCGCACGTCGAGGTCGATCAGATCCAGCCGCTGCGCAATCTCCTGTATCACCGCCTCCGACACATACCCTACCTCATCCTGCGCGTACAGCAGCATGGGGATCAGCGCCGAGCGCTTCACAGGGTACAGCGTCACCAGCTTGTCAAACCGCGCCGCCAGCTCCGGCGAAAAAATCGTATTGGCAATCGTGCTCAATGCATCAGCTCCCGCGTCACCCGTTCTGCTGCAAAATCCATCTCTTCCATCTTACCGTCCAGCGAAACCGTTCCATCCTCGTTCAGCGCGAAGGGGCTTTTGCTGCCCTCGCTCGTCTCTAGCCACTCATGCGTAAAACGAATCCACTTGCTGCCCGTTCGCACCACAATCTCATCCACACCCACTTCAACCACCGCCTGCTGCGTTCCACTCATCCCATGTGCCGCCGCATACGACCGGAGCAGGGAAGCCCACGAAATCCAAAGCTCGGTATGGACTGAAGCGGTCACAGCGCTAAGACGAAGAATATCCCGATACACAAAACGATCAGGTTTGCAGAGAGCGCCAAAGTGTGAATTTCTGCCGAAAGTTTGGGCAAAGTCGGGGAACTGCTTTCCTCGGCCATCGAGCTAAGAAGTTGTTTACACCTGTAAAGGCATTTCCAAAGCCAGGCATATGTGATCGGCAACGCCCAACACCAGTAAGAATGGCCCGAATGGACGGCCCTGAAAGCTAGAGCAGTGCAAAAAGCAAGAGTTGTAGCCGAAATAACATATGTCCTCCACCAGCGCGACTCCTCATCGGACAAAACACCGCGCACTCTCTTCATGAAGATAGATTCGCTCGTCATCTGTCAATCTCCCCCAGCACAATATCGATGCTCCCAATCACCGCAACCACATCCGCGATCAGCCGTCCCTTGCACATGGTTTCCAGGGCTTGCAGCGTGGCGAACGATGGATTCCGCATGTGTACGCGGTAAGGCTTTGCCGTCCCATCCGAAACCACGTAGTATCCCATCTCGCCGCGCGGGCTCTCCACCGCCTGATACACCTCGCCCGCCGGCACCGCGAACCCTTCCGTCACAATCTTGAAGTGATGGATCAGCGCCTCCATCTCGGTCTTCATCTTCTCGCGATTTGGCAGCACGATCTTCGGCGCATCGGCCACGATTGGTCCGGTCATTCCCTCCAGCATCTGCATCGCCTGGTGGCATATCTTCACCGACTCGCGCATCTCCAACATGCGCACGGTGTAGCGTGCCCACACATCGCCGTCGTTGGAGACGGGCACATCAAACTTGAACCATTCATATCCGGAGTAGGGCATGTCGCGGCGCAGGTCCCAGTCCACGCCGCTGGCGCGCAACGGCGGCCCGGTGACGCCCAGTGAGATCGCCTCAGCCGCAGTCAGCGTGCCGACTCCCTTGAGCCGACCGAACCAAATCGGGTTGCCTGTTAGCAGACCCTCGTACTGGTCGATGTGCGCGGGCATCTCGTCGAGGAAGGTCTGCACCGTCTCGAAGAAGCCCATCGGCGGCTCCAGCGCCAGTCCTCCGATGCGGAAGTAGCTGGTCATCATGCGCTGTCCGCTGACAGCCTCGAAGATGCGCAGCGTGGCCTCGCGTTCGCGCCAGCAATACAGGAACATTGTGAGCGCGCCGATGTCCATGGCATGCGTGCCCAGCCACACCAGGTGTGACTGGATGCGCGTAATCTCGTTCAGCAGCACGCGCAGCAACTGCGCCCGTTCGGGAATCTCCAGCCCAAGCAGCTTCTCCACCGCGAGGCAATACGCCAGGTTGTTGGTCATCGGCGAAAGGTAGTCGACGCGGTCGGTCAGCGGCACCACCTGCTGGTAGAACTTGGCCTCGCAGGTCTTCTCGATGCCGGTGTGCAGGTAGCCGATGTCCGGCGCCAGTGCGACGACGATCTCGCCGTCCAGCTCCAGCACCAGGCGCAGCACGCCGTGCGTGGACGGGTGCTGCGGCCCCATGTTGAGCACCATGGAGTGCTCGCCCGTGCCCGCATTGCCATGCAGTTTTGCGTCCTCGATGACGTCGTCGACGCCGGGGGTAATCCTGTCGGGTGCGGAGATGGGTGCCATCAGCGGTGCCTGCCTTTACCTCGAACCTTGAACCTGTCTTACCTGTAGCCTTCGACGGGGTAATCCTTGCGCAACGGATGGCCCTCCCAGTTTTCTGGCATCATGATGCGGGTGAGGCATGGATGGCCGGGGAAGTCGATGCCGAAGAGGTCGAAGACCTCGCGTTCGTAGAAATTTGCCGCAGGCCATGCCGGAGTGATCGACGGAACGCTCGCGTCGGCGGAGTCGAGCAACACGCGCAGCCGTACCCGTTCCTTCAGCCCGTGCGAAACAATGTGGTACGAGAGCTGAAATCGCGGCTCCTGCGGAAACCAGTCCACCGCAGTCACATCCTCGAAGAAGTTGTATCCAGCGGCCTTCACGGCCTCACACGCTGCGACGATGTTCTCTCGCGCGACGGTGATGGTCAGCTCGTTGCGGTCGAACTTCGCGTCCGTGACCAGCTCCGCCAGCGCCACCACGACCGGGTTCTCCGCCATCGCCTCGAAGACTGCGGCCTTGCCCAGGAGCGCGCTTGCCGGATCGTACATCTACAGGTCTCCCTTGTCGTACGACCAGTTCAGAATCCCCTTCTTCCACACATAGAAGAGGCCGACGGCTACGAAGCCGAGGTAGACCAGCATCTCCCAGAAGCCGAACATCGCCGAGCCGGTGATGCCCGGCAACCGGCGGAAGATCACCGCCCACGGCAGCAGGAAGACCGCCTCCACGTCGAACAGGATGAAGAGCATCGCCACCATGTAGAAGCGCACCGAGAAGCGGCCTCGTGCGTCGCCCACCGGGTCCATGCCGCATTCGTAGGGGTCCAGCTTGACGCGGTAGTTTCTGTGCCTGCCAACGAAGTAGGACGCCAACACCATGCCAACGGCGATGCCCAGCGCAGCCACAATATGCAGCGCTAGAGGCAGGTAGTTCCAGATGTATGGGGTAGTCTGCATCGCCAGCTTCGACTCTAGATTCGGGCCGGTCAAGTGTCAAGCGAACAAGGGCTGGTTCTCTCCCGGCGCAATCGGTCCAACTTCGATTCAATCTATCGCAACAGCCCCATGTACCAAGCCAGGATCTGCGGCCCAAAGAGCGCACTCAACAGCCCCCCGGCGGCGAGGAAGCTGCCTAGCGGGAGCTTGCTCGCACCACTGGCCCGCCGGCGCGCGACCAGGGCGAGGCCATAGACGCTGGCCGCGATCACTCCGGCGAAGAGCGCGAGCAGCGTCTCGCCGAAGCCGAGAAACGCGGCGATCATGGCCAGCAGCTTCACATCGCCCAACCCCATGCCATCGCGCTTGCGCAGCGCCTTGTAGCCCCAGCGTACCGCCAGCAGGATCAGCGCCGCGCCCGCAATCGCAGCAATGCGCCCCAGCATCAGCGCCTCCGTGCCGGTCAGGAAGACGTTGCCCTGTGACGCAAAGCTACCCGGACTGGATAGCCGAAGTTGGTGCGTCGTGTTCAGCACAATGTCGCCCTCGCCCGGCGCAAGAAAGAATGCCTGAACGCAAGTCAGAACCAGCCCAATGCCGATCCCAGTCAGTGTGAACGCATCCGGCAGCCGCTGCGTCTGCCAGTCCATCACCATCAATCCAATCAGCAGGAAGCCGAGGATGGGGAGCGAGACGGAAGCGATAGTGAGATCGGGATAGAAGAGTAAGGCAGATACGGAACCAAAGAATCCCATCACATCCGGCAATATGTGCGCAACAACAGTAAAGAACCACAAGCCAGTGGCCAGCTCGACGAGTGGGTAGCGCCACGAGATTCTTGCCTTGCAGTCCCTGCATCGCCCACGCAACACGATCCAGCTCAGCACCGGCACATTGTCGTACCACCGCACAGCATGTCCGCACGCCATGCAGTGCGAGCCGGGCGTCATAATGGACTCGTGCGCCGGCAGCCGCGAGATGCACACGTTCAGAAAGCTGCCAAACAGCAGTCCGAGAACAAATCCGAGCAGCTCGAAGAGATGAAGCGAGGTCACGTTTGAAGTATACGTTCCACCCACGCACTTGCCTTCAACTGACAACCAACAACCGGCAACTAACAATCGTTTTCAGAAGTCCACATGCATCCGCACCGACTCCACCAGCACCGGCCCGCGGTCTTGGTTGTACCCCGGATGGTCGATGTACTGCGCGTCGAGCGCGTAGGAGACGCCGCGCCAGGTGTGCATGTTGTAGTAGCCCTCCAGAATGTCTTCGCGCGCGTAGTTCAGCTTCCCATCGCCCAGCAGAAATCCCAGCCCGCCCATCTTCAGGTACTCCTGGTGATCGCGCTTGATCGCATTCGAAATGAACGCCACCCCAACCTTGTCACTGGCGCGTCCCCAGTGCTTGCCTGCAAAGTCGCCGCCAGCCTCGACCGTCTGATCGACCTCCGTGTACGCGAAGCCCTCGTGCTGTCCCTCGTTCCAGCCGAAGCGGCCGAAGACGCGCGCGTTCTCGCTCACCTCCTGCTCCGCGTTCAGGCCAAAGCCATATTTCACAGCGCCAAACGTCTCATGCTTGGTAATGTCCGGCGTCGCGTCCACCTTGGCCAGATACGCTGCACTCGCCGCGCGATAAAGTCCCATATGCCCGTGGTTGACGTAGCACAGCGCGCTCACCACGCCCTTGCGATCGGCGTTGAGCAGCCCGCCGAGCAATCCATGCCTCCACTCGACCTCCATGTTCTGTCCGCTGGCGCGCCGCAGGTTCCAGTCGAGATCGATTCCATTGGCCACCATCGGCATCAACGCCAGCCCGTAGCGCGCCGACCAGTCCTTGTCGTCGTACTCCGCAATCGCGGCGTAGGTGTAGCCGCGCGTGTCGGCGGCGTAGTCCCACGCGCCGTTGTTGTCGGAGGTCCAGTTCATGAACTGCAGGTGGCTGTCAGTGCCCACGCTGTTGAGATCGAAAAAATCCGGCAGCCCCATCTTACCCACGCGCAGCTCCAGCCGCCGCTCCGGAACCTCGGTTGCCAGCGAGAACGGCCCACGCACCGCCTCCACCATCTTGCTCGACAGGCCAATCGTCTGGTGCAACTGCACGCGCGCCATGTAGGGCTTCGGCCCCAGATTCGGGTTGCGCACCACGTCCAGGTTGGTGAATCCCGCCAGCCCCAGCGCCTCGCTGATCCCACGCCCGCCCGCCGACTCCTCGTCGTAGATCGCCTCCAGGTGCCGCGCCGGATTGCGCACCAGCTCCGCGCCCATATACAGCGTACCGATCAGCGACGTCTTGTACTCTCCGCGCCCCAGCAGGCTGTTCGTCCCCTCATACGGCGAGCGGAACGGCCCATGCGCCTGGAAGATGATGTTGGCCTGCCCGGCGAGAAAGTACCGCGTGCTGTCGGGATGAGGAAACATCGTCGGAGCCGCCGTCCCCTCCGCCGCGACTGGCGCTGCGTGCAGCGAGGGCGTCGATCTCGACGCATCCGCCAGCACCGGATGCACGGTCTGCGCCGCCGCGCCGCCCGCCGCGAATGTGAACGGCAACAGAACCATCATCACCGGCATCAGCAGTGCTGACAGCCGTCTCATAGGAGAGATGAGAAACATCATCCGCTTCTGATTATGACCGTGTTGTGTGAATAAGGCGCAAATGTACATGCGAGATACAGTTCTTGTTCAGGTTATTTGATCTTGTCTTGCAACGGCCTGTTGGCGGCCCGATACTCTCTGCTCTTCGCCTTAACTATAGCATACCCCCTTACGGTATAATACAGTCGTAAAGAAGGAGAATGAAGATGCCTCATAGTGAACGCGATCGAGCCAAACTCCGCAACCGCATCAAGCGCATCCACGGCCAGATCGAGTCGGTGGAGCGCACCCTCTCTACCGACGAGCACGACTGCGCGCAGGTCCTCATGTTGCTGGCCGCCGTACGCGGAGGCATCAACAGCCTGATGGCCGAGGTGCTCGAAGACCACATCCGCCTGCATCTGCTGCGCGACGGCCACGCGCCGCTGACGCCCGATCTCGGCGAGGAGCTGATCGACCTGGTCCGCGCCTACTTGAAGTGAGCCTAGTTCTTCGCGCCAACCACTACCAGGCCGATCCCACCCAGCAGTGCGACCGCGCTCAGGATTGGCGGAATCGGCACCGTCTTGGTGGATGTGTGATTGATCTCCACGGGGCCAATCTTTGCGTCCTGTTTCTCATGCGTAAAACTCACGCCACCCAGGGCAAATCCGAGGATGCCGAGCACAATCAGCAGTAGTCCAACAATGGTTATGGGTTTCATTCGTGCCTCCAGTCTCGCGGTGCGACAGCCATCCCATACGATGCTGAATCGTCGGTCCGTGCTCATCGCGCACTTGATTTCTTCCAGTCTCGGCGTTACATTCTCCTTACACGGGAAAGGAGGATGGTTCAGCCTATGAAAATTGATTGCAACAGTTGCAAAACGCTACGTGAGGTGACTGAGGCTTAGAGCGTCCTGCTCTTGGCTGTAAATGCAGTTCGGCGATTTCGCAATCCTGCGCCGAGGGCCGTCCGGGCAAGGACGCCTCAGGTCAATCTCAACAGATCACCGCCGCAAAGCCCGCGCCCCCCGGTGCGGGCTTTGTGTTTAAGCCGCGGGCTTTGTATTTTCGCCCGCAACTGACAACCTGCAACCTGCAACTGTAAACTGTCCTTATGGAACCTCTCGTCATTGCAGGTCGCGCGTTCAAGTCTCGTCTCATTGTTGGAACAGGGAAGTACAAGGATGGTCCGCAGACCAAGGCCGCCATCGAGGCCTCCGGCGCGGAGATGGTCACCGTCGCCGTGCGCCGCGTCAACCTCGACCGCACCAGCGAGTCGCTGCTCGACTTCATCGATCCCAAGCGTTTCTTCCTTCTGCCCAACACCGCCGGCTGCTTCACCGCCGACGAGGCCATCCGCGCCGCTCGCCTGGGCCGCGAGGTCGGCCTCTCCGACTGGGTCAAGATCGAGGTCATCGGCGACAAGGCCACGCTCTACCCAGACATTCAGGCCACGCTGGAGGCCACGCGCGTCCTCGTCAAGGAGGGCTTCACCGTCCTGCCCTACACCTCCGACGACATCGTCTACGCCCGCCGCCTCATCGACGCGGGCGCCGCCGCCGTCATGCCTCTCGGCGCGCCCATCGGCAGTGGCCTCGGCCTGCAGAACACCGCCAACCTCCGCATCCTCCGCGAGCTGATCCACGAGGTTCCGCTCATCGTCGACGCAGGCGTAGGCACCGCGTCGGACGCGACGCTGGCCATGGAACTCGGCTTCGACGGCGTCCTGATGAACACCGCCATCGCCGCCGCGCAAGACCCCATCCTCATGGCCGAAGCCATGCAGCACGGAGTCCTCGCCGGCCGCCAGGCCTTCCTCTCCGGTCGCATGTCCCGCCGCCTCTACGCCACCGCCAGCTCCCCCCTCGAAGGCATCTCGCGATGAGGGGCATATGGTGAACTGGAGCGGACTCAACGGAGAGGAGCCGATCAAGCTCAGGCGAGCGCGGCGCGCTCTAACTATTGCGTCGGTTGCCTTTCCAATCGTGCTGGTTGTTGGTTACTGGCTAGCTAAAGTATCGAACTCTGGATTGCCGTTTCTGCTGCCTGGAGCTGGGCTGTTTGCGATAGTCGCATTTCTTTCGATCAAGTATTTTTACTTGTACTGGCGCCACATTCATTCGGATAAGTAACCGCGCCTGAAATCTAGTCACTTATTCCTCGAACCTTTTCAGCCATCCCACATCTCCCGCCCGAGCGTTACACTTCTCCCATGCGCGCCTTTGGCATTGATTGCGGCACGGAGTTCACCGGCTACGGCGTGGTGGAGATGGATCACGAGGCGCGCACGCCGCGTCTCATCCACGTCGCTTCAGGGACGATCCGCCTCAACAAAAAAGAGAAGACGCCACTGCGACTCGCGCAGGTCTACGCCGAGTTGATCGCGCGCATCACGCAGTATGAGCCGGACTGCGTCGCCATCGAAGAGGTCTTCTTCTCCGCCAACGCCAAGTCCGCGCTCAAGCTGGGCCAGGTGCGCGGAGTCGCAATGCTGGCCGCCGCCACCTGCGGCCTCACCGTCGCCGAGTATGCGCCACTCTCCATCAAGTCCTCCGTCACCGGCTACGGCCTCGCCGCAAAGGAGCAAGTCCAGTTCATGGTGACACGCCTTCTCTCGCTCGACGCCCCACCCGACTCGCCCGACGCCGCCGACGCGCTGGCCATCGCCATCTGTCACATCCATACCGCGCAGACGCTGCTGCTGCAAGGAGCCAACCGGTGAGCCGCATCCATCGCACCGCAACCTCCGCCGCACTCGTTTTGCTTCTGCTTCTCTGCGGCGCAAATCTGCCAGCCCAGCGGTCTTCGCAAACGGCAGCCGAGGTCACCTTTGCCTTCCAGCTGGCGGGCCTGCAGGTCCCAAGATTTACCCTCGCGGTCGATCAGAATGGTTGGGGGACCTACAAGGGCGACCAGGCTGAGCCGGTGGTTCGCGGCGTTCTGGCGCAGCCTGCGACCGTGGCCTTTGAGCAAAAGTTTGAGATCTCCAGTCAAACAACACGCAGAATCTTCGCGCTGGCCGACGAACTCGACCACTTCAACATTGCGTGCGCCTCGAAGGCGAAGAACGTGGCGGATACAGGCACAAAGACGCTCACCTATATTGCTCCCGGAACCATGCTTTCCTGCACCTATAACTACACCGAAAACTACGGAGTGAATGCGCTGACCGGCCTCTTCCTGGCCATAGCCGAGACGATGGACGAGGGCCGCACTCTGGACCACCTGCATCGCTACGACCGGCTCGGCCTGGACACGGCGATGAGCTTTCTGACACAGCAGGTTTCTGAGGGACACGCTCTGGAACTGGGGACGATTGCGACCACGCTGCGCTCGATTGCGGACGACGCGGAGGTGATCGAGCGAGTGCGGATGCGCGCGCGGGCTCTGCTCACACTGGTTCCTGCGCAGGCTCGGCAAACCGCGCAGTAGCTGCTTATTCCGCGCTCCGGCCCAGTGGCGCGAGCATGCGGTAGAACGCGGCCAGCGGTTCCAGCGCCAGCGACTCGGCGCGGGCCAGCGCAGGAATCTCGGCAGGCCACGCCGCATGAAGCTCCTCCGCCGTATAGCCGCGCGCGCCCGTATGGCTGGCCGCGCGCAGATTATTCGCCAACGTCTTCCGCTTCTGCGCGAAGCATCGGTGCAGAAACGCGTCGAAGCCAGCGGCGTCCACGCCAAGCTCTTCAAAGCGAGGCGCAAACTCCAGCCGCAGCACAGTCGAAAAAACATCCGGTGGCGGCGAGAATGCCTCAGGCGGCAGCGTAAACAGCGTCTCCACGCGGGCATTGATCTGCGTAGTCGCCGACAGCAGTCCGTACTCGCGACAGCCCGGCGCGGCACTCAACCGGTCCGCAACCTCCCGCTGCATCATCACCACGGCCCGCGCCAGCAGCCCGCTGGCCCCGGCAGCAAAGAGCCGCATCAGGATCGGAGAGGTGATGTAGTACGGCAGATTGCCAACCACATCTGCGCACTCACCTACAGGAATCAGCGCAGCGAAATCCACGTCC
>DAIRTY010000056.1:0-9951 GCA_036803645.1 Acidobacteriaceae bacterium
GTACGTCAACGATTCTTCCCATGGCTTTCCGTTTTCCGCCCGCACTCCGCATCTGGCGCCCCTCATCGATACAAGCCGCGCCTGGCCATAGCACAACGCCATAGGGAACTCCCCTCCAATACGGCGGCACATTAGAGCGGAATCAGAGTAGGTATACCCGGGGGCAATCCCTCCGAGTGGCTTTTTCCTCAAGAAAAAGCCACCTTCTATGCTCTTCGCTTGGGCACTGTTACTCTGGTTCCGCTCTAAGTAACAGGCGACGGATTGAAGAGCGCCAACTCGTTGTGCAGACCCCAACGATCCGCCCATGTCTGTTTGCGACCGCTGGCTACGTCAAGAACCAGTTGGAAGAGTTGTGTGCCGACCTGCTCGATGGTGGCGTCGCCGGTGGCGATCGAGCCTGCATCCAGATCGATGAGATCGACCCATCGCTCTGCCAGGGAAGACCGCGACGCAACCTTGATTACCGGGACCATGGCCAGACCATAGGGCGTACCGCGCCCTGTGGTGAAGATGTGCATGTTCATGGACGCGGCCAGTTGCAGCGTCCCGCAGATGAAATCGCTGGCCGGAGTCGCGGCGAAGATCAAGCCCTTCTTCGTGACGCGCTCCCCCGGGCCGCAGACTCCGGCAATGGCACTCGTGCCGGCTTTCGCGATAGAGCCGAGCGCCTTCTCGACGATGTTAGTCAAACCGCCCTTCTTGTTGCCGGGACTCGGGTTGGCGCTGCGGTCCACTCCGCCGCGCTCCAGATAGGCGTCGTACCAGGCCATCTCACGGACTAGGTCGAGTGCGACCTGCCGGTTGGCAGCGCGCGCTGTCAATAGATGGATGGCATCGCGCACCTCGGTGACTTCAGAGAACATCACGGTGGCACCCGCGCGAACCAGCAGGTCCGACGCATAGCCGACCGCAGGATTCGCCGTGACACCGGAGAAAGCGTCGCTTCCGCCGCACTGCAGCCCAACGACGAGATCCGATGCGGGCCGCGTCACACGCCGGCGCGCGTTCAGTTGCGCGAGGCGCGTTTCGGCAAGCTCCATGATCGCAGCCACGATCTCGCCGAAGCCGTGATGTTGCTCATCCTGCATGCGCACGACATACGGAGCAGCAGCGAGAATCGGCAATGTGCCGGAAGGCAGCAACCGCACCGGCTGCAACTTCTCGCATCCCAGACTGACAACCATGGGCGCTCCGCCGAGATTGGGATTCAGGCTGATATTGCGCAGCGTGCGGATGGGAATCTCGGCGCCGGGCGCATCGATCGCCACGCCGCAGCCGTACTCGTGGGTGAGCGCAACGACATCGTCGACGTTGGGGTAGCGCGGCAGAATCTCCGCCTTGATCCGCTTGACCGCGAAGTCGACCGTGGCTGCAACGCACTGCACCGTGGTGGTAATGCCGAGAATGTTCTTCGTCCCCACGGATCCGTCGTCGTTGAGAAAGCCTTCGAAGGTATGGCCCTCAAGCGGGGGCATGGGCGGCGGCACTGCGGTTGCGAGCGGAAGATTCTCCAGCGACGGCGCGACCGGCAGACGCATCCGCTCCTCATGCACCCAACTGCCTCTGGCGATCGCGCGTTCTGCGTAGCCGATTGCGGAACCGTAGCGCAAAATGGGCGCCCCGGCAGGGATGTCCACCAGCGCGACCTTGTGCGCTTCGGGAACGTCTTCGACCAAAGTCAGCCCCGACTCGAATTGTGTGCCCGCTGGCAAACCGCCCTCGTTGACGATGATCGCCACCGTGTCCCGCGGGTGTACCTGAACGTACAGGGGGCGCAATTTCTCTTCGCTAGACATGCGATGTTCCTCATACGGCTGCTGCTATTCGTTGCGCATTACGGCTGCTGTAGCTTTCCATCGACCAGACGCCACAGATGAAGCGGGTTCTCATCCTGTAACGATTCGGGTAACAATGCGGCGGGAAAATCCTGATAGCAGACCGGCCGAAGGAAGCGCTCGATCGACATCGCTCCGACCGATGTGACGCGGCTGTCCGAGGTCGCGGGCGAGGGACCGCCATGCACCATCGCATAGGTCACCTCCACACCAGTTGGGAAGCCGTTGACCAGGATGCGTCCGGCCCTGCGCTCGAGCAGCGGCACCAGTTCGCGTGCGAGCGCCGTGTCCTGCTCCGCGAGATGGAGGGTTGCGGTCAACTGGCCGTTGAGATGCTTCGCGACCGCGATAAGTTCATTCGTGCCGCTGCATTCGATCAGCAGGGCCGCGGGGCCAAAGACCTCCTCCAGCAGATTCGGCGTTTCGATAAAGTGCCGTGCGCTGGTAGCAAAGAGCATTGGCTGACCCGCATAGGAGCCAGGCTGTGGCGCACCGCCAGCGGACACGGCGCGCACCACGCTGTCCTTCCCCCATTGCGCGGCGCCATGGCAATACGCGCGATGAATGCCGGAGTTGAGCATCGTAGTTGCGGCCTTGGCTTCGACGCAGGATTGCGCGGCAGCTTCAAAGCGGTCGAAGTCCCGTCCCGCAACGCCGATGACAATGCCAGGCTTGGTGCAGAACTGGCCCGTGCCAAGCGTGACGGAGTCGATGAACCCTTGCGCGATAGCCTCGGCCCGCAGCGCAAGCGCTGAGGGCAGCAGAAAAACCGGGTTGATACTGCTCATCTCGGCATAAACAGGAATGGGGACCTCTCGCCCCGCAGCGAGTGAGACCAGCGTGCGGCCGACGCGGCGCGATCCCGTAAAGCCGACCGCCCGAATCGCGGGATGCTGCACCAGCGCCTCGCCGACCGAGCTGCCACTGCCGACCAGCAGCGAAAAGACGCCTTCCGGCAATGCGCAGTCCGCGACCGCCTTTTGAATGACGCGGCCCACCAGTTCAGCGGTCCCGAGATGCGAGGAATGCGCCTTTGCGACCACCGGGCAGCCAGCGGCAAACGCAGAGGCTGTGTCGCCTCCGGCGATGGAAAACGCCAGGGGAAAATTGCTGGCGCTGAATACGGCAACGGGACCTAAGGGAATCTTCTGTGCCCGCAGATCGGCGCGAGGCAAAGGTTTGCGGTCGGGCAGCGCTCGATCGAGCGTGGCGTTAAGCCAGCGGCCCTCGCGCGCCAGCGAAGCGAAGAGCCGGAGTTGCCCCGCGGTGCGCGCGCGTTCGCCTTCAACGCGACCCCGTGGAAGCCCCGATTCACTCATCACCCGCTCCACCAGAACATCGCCTAGATCGACGATCCCCTGCGCTATCGTTTCGAGGAACGTCGCGCGCTGTTCCAGGCTGACGGCGCGGTAGGCATCGAAGGCCGCCTCGGCCAGCGCGCAGGCCGCATCCACGTCCGCTGCCGAGCCTCCACCGAATGCCGGTTCCATCTCCGCACCTGTTGCGGGGTTCACTGCGCGCAACGTACCTTCTGTGCCACGCACCGCGCGCGCGCCAATCAACATCTCACCAGTCAATTTCATCTCGGCACTCCTCGTCTCAGATCGAATCTCGAACCAAACGCCCCACACAACCCATGGTACGGCGGCGACGCCGATCGTGTCCGCGCCCGGATCAACGGACCGCTTCCTGTGCGCCGGGAGCAAGCTCAAGCCGCTTGATCTCGCCAACAATCACGACATAGCTGAAGATCGCCAGCAGCGCCGTTGCGCCGACGAAGATCAACGCATCGTTGAAGGAGTGGGTCTTCTCCACGATAAAGCCGATTACGGTAGGCGTCGTAATGGTGGAGATATTGCCGAACGTATTGAAGACTCCGCCATTGACGCCGATGAGTTCCTTCGGCGAGGTATCCGAAATCACGGTCCAACCCAGCGCACCGAAACCCTTGCCGAAGAACGAAATCGACATGAGCGCCATCACCAGGGTCTGCGCGTTGGTGTAATTGCACGCGATCATGATGACGGAGAGCAGCATTCCGGCGATGATGGGGGCCTTGCGGGCGAAGGTCAGGGAGTATCCCCGACGAAGAAGCCAGTCGGAGGAGATGCCACCGAGGATGCCACCGGTAAAGCCGCAGAGAGCCGGCAGCGCCGCAGCGAATCCCGCCTGTAGAATCGTCATGTGCCGTTGCTTCACGAGGTACGACGGAAACCACGTGAGGAAAAACGTTGTGAGCGTGTTAATGCAGAATTGTCCGAGGTAGATTCCTACCAGCATCCGCTGACTCAGGAGCAGCTTGAGCGTGGCCCAGGTGAGCGGATTGCGACGTGCTCCCGTGGCAGAGTCGAGATTGACCAAGCCTCCGCCGCTCTCAATGCATTCGATCTCCGACTGTGAGATGAGTGGATGGTCCTTGACGTTGAAGACCAGCTTCCACCAGGCGAATGCAAGCAACCACCCGAAGAGTGCTATGCAGTAAAAGCAACTGCGCCATCCGTAGTGAGTGGTGAGCCAGCCAAAGAGCGGAGCGAAGGCGACCAGGGAAAAATACTGCGATGAATTGAAGATGGCACAGGCGCGGCCGCGCTCGGCGGTGGGAAACCACGCGGCGACGATGCGTCCGTTGCCGGGAAAGACCGGCGATTGCACAAGTCCTGAGACCAGGCGCAAGCCGAAGATGATACTGAAGGCCATTGCCGCGGGCGCATATCCAGCAAGCCCGATGAGAAAAGCGCTGATCGACCACACAATGATGCTGATGCCATAGACGCGCTTGGAGCCGAAGCGATCGAGCAGCCCACCCGAGGGCAACTGGCCGGCTGTGTAGGCCCATCCAGCGCCGGAGAGCAACCAGCCCATCTTGATCGGATTCAACACGAGCGCCTTCTGCATGGCCACTCCGGCCACGGCCAACGCCACGCGATCGCCGTAGCTGAAGCAGCTCGCAACGAACAGCATGGTCAGGATGAGATAGCGTATGTGGGTCTGCTTCTCTGCGATCATCGATTTTTCCAGCGCGATCAAGCCCGCCCCGCGATCAGCTTCTTCAAAGTATCCATCTCGCTCGCATCGAGATCGGTCAGCGGCGGCCGCACCGGGCCGGCCGGCCTGCCAATCGCACGCATCCCGGCCTTGACGATGGACACCGCATAGCCCTTATGCCGGTTGCGAATATCGATATAGGGCAGCACAAAATCACGCAACTGCCTGAAAACCTCAGCATGATCGCGTTTGCGTACCGCGGCGTAAAAGTTCTGCGCAAACTCAGGAAGAAAATTGAAGATGGCCGAGGAGTATGTTGTAACGCCCATCTCCAGATACGGCAGCGCAAAGGTCTCTGCCGTAGGCAGTCCGCCGATATACATCAGCCGCTCCCCCATCCGCGCGTAGATGCGCGTCATCAGCTCGATGTCGCCGTATCCATCCTTGAAACCGACAAGATTCGGGCAGCGCGCGCACAGGCGCTCCAGCGACCCTTCATGCAGGATGGCGTTGTCGCGGTTGTAATAGATCACTCCCAGCCGGGTGCAAGCGCACACGGCCTCGACATGCGCCTCCAGTCCTGCCGGGTCCGCGTTGAGCAGATACGGAGGCAGCAGAAGAAGTCCATCGGCCCCGCCGGTCTCGGCGGCCTGCGCGAACTGCTTCGCCATCGCCGTGCCGTATCCACACCCAGCCACCACCGGAACGCGATGGTTCGTCTGCTCGACCGCCGCCGAGACAACGGTCGAAAACTCCTCCAGGGTGAGTGAGAAGAACTCGCCCGTCCCTCCCGCCGCAAACAAACCAGCCGGCTTGTGCTCCAGCAGCCAGTCAATATGTTCGCGATAAGCGCGCTCATCGAAAGCGAGGGCATCGGTGAAATGAGTGACCGGGAACGAGAGAAGGCCCGCTCCTATCTTCTTTGCAAACTCATCCGGGGACATCCGGGTCATGGCGTTCCTTCAATCGAGATCGCGTAATGCTTTGCTCAAACTATAAAGAACCCATTGGACGGGAGACAAGCAACCAGCGATTTCCTTGAGGTTCGAGCCGATCGTCTTCAAAGAGACAACCTCCCTCCCCGTGCCCGTGTCCATCGCCCAAGCCGGGCCATCAGCGGCCGAGCGCTTCCTGGAGTACTTCGCCGCCAACATTCGAAACCCGAATATCCGGCTGGCTTACGCCCGCGCCGTGCGCGGCCCCAACTTGCGGATTCTCTGTCCGAGTAGGATGCAAACGTCGCTTGCCATCCCTACTATCGTCGGGTTATCCATACCAGGTGCGCATCTTCGATCGGATCCTGTGGCTCGTTGACGCGCCGGTTTACGGGTCTTCCACATCGCCTCGCTCTTAATACAGCGCTCTCGTACGGCACCCAATTACCACGGTGCGGCTGAAGCTAGCTTCGGTTTCGTCTCGATTCTTCGTTGGAGAGTAGTGATTGATCCTTGGGCCTTCTTTGACAGAGGAGGATTGGCTGTCCGGGATGCATATATTTGCGACGCACTGGATCGGAAGTAATTGCTTTAGCGGGTCCCTGTCGATGCCCGCAGCTACAGGGATTTCTCAGGATGCATAGAACAGTGTTGGGCTGAAGGAAAGGTCGGAACGCTCATGGCATTTGAAAATCGCATTCTTATCGGCGCGGCGCTGTCGGCAATCATTCTTGGCACGGTCGCCATCTATGAAGCGGCGCTTGATTCGCGGGTAAAGGGAGTTGTTTCCATCGCGGGCTTTACGGCGATGCGCACGGATACGGCGGCCCGTGGCGATGGCGGCGTCGCTCGCTACAGCCAGGAGCGCGATCTGATTCCGAAGCTGGGATTCTTTGTCGGGCACGAGTCGCAGATTCCCTATGACTATCAGGACCTGCTGGGCATGATTGCGCCGCGTCCCGTGCTGGTGGTCGAGCCGCAACTGGACCGCGACGCGACTCCCGCGGACGTTGCGTCCTCAGTTTCCCTGGCGAAGCAGGTTTACTCTCTCTATGGAGCGGCAGACAAGCTGGCAATCAGCGAGCCATGGGACTACAACCGCCTGCCCAACAATACGCTCGATGACAGCGTAAAGTGGATGGGTTCCAATCTTCAGTGACGGCGGGAATATGAAATGAATGTGGACCTGGAAGTTACGCGGCGGGAGTTCGTGCGGACGGCGGCGCTGCTAAGCGCATCCGCCGTGGTAGGTCTGCCAGGCATCGAGGCCAGCGTAATAGCGCGCGCGCAGGAACCGCAACAGCCGAAGGAAGTTGCGATGGGATCTGTGTTTCCCTATGGCGCGGTGTACTTTCGCAAGTCGAATCCGCCTGCTGAAGATTGGGCGCGCGACCATCAGACCGCGGCGCGCGTGGGCATGAACACCTTTCGCCACTGGTTCCTGTGGAGCGCCATCGAGGTGGCTCCGGGTAAGTTCGACTGGGCCGACTACGACCGCATGATGGATCTTGCAGCGGCCAATGGGCTCAAAGTGATCATCGCGGAGTTTACAACCTGCGCGCCGGAGTGGGCCTTCCGCAGGTACGCCTCCGCGCGTTACAAATCGAGCGACGGTTCCGTCCAGAACAGCCAGATTGGCGAGAGCACGGCTGTCGGCGGCTTTCCGGGATTGTGTCTGGACAATCCGGAGGCGCAGGCGGCGGCCGAGAGATTTCTGACAGCGCTGATTGAGCGTTACAGGAACCATCCTGCGCTGCTTGGCTACGATCTTTGGAACGAGAACTCCTACCCCGGCGGCGCCGCGAGGAAGATGAACTGTTACTGCGAAGGCACCACGCAGAGGCTGCGCGAGTGGTTGCATACGCGCTACGGATCGCTGTCTGCATTGGGCAAAGCATGGGGCCGGTACAGCTATGAGACGTGGGACGATGTCGACGCTCCCGAGAGCCTGGGCGGATATGCGGAGAGCCTGGACTGGTTGCAGTTTCGCATCGACGACGCATTTCGCCTGCTCCAGTGGCGGGTGAACTTATTTCGCAAGCTCGATCCGCACCATCTGATATGCGCGCATGGCGTTGCGGGGACGCTGGAGTCGCTGCCTTCGTCGGCGCACAACGAATGGCGCTCCGCCGCGATGATGGACGTGTGGGGCCTGACGTGGGTGGCGTCGCGACACGGAAATGCGCCGTGGCTGCAGTATCAGGCGATTGACCTGGTGCGTGGCGGCGCGCGCGGCAAACCGTTCTGGCACGCGGAGGCTGAGGCTGGTCCACTGTGGATGCAACCGCAGGTGATTGGGCGGCCGCGAGAAGACGGCCGCCAGCCCGACGCGGAGGATGTGCGCATCTGGAACCTGATCTCCTGTGCCGGCGGCGCGCGAGGGATCCTGTACCCACGGTGGCGACCGCTGCTCGACGGTCCGCTCTTTGGGGCCTTCGGAGCGTTCGCGATGGATGGCTCTGTCACTCCGCGGGCCGAGATGACGGGCAAGGTGGCAAAGTGGGCGAACTCACACGCTGAGGTGTGGCAGTCGCATCCGGTCAAGGGCGATGTTGGCTTGGTCTTCATCCCGGAGTCTGAACTCTTCAACTATGTGCAGCAAGGCGGCACCGAATACTACGCCCAGTCGATAAAAGGAGCGTATCAGGCGTTCTTCGACCAGAATATTCTGGCCGACTTTGTGGCGCTGGAGAATATCGACGAGTACAAGCTCATCTATCTGGCCTATCCAGTCATGTTGAAACGCGAGACCGCCGGCCGCCTGAAGCAATATGTGCAGCAGGGCGGGACGCTGATCTGCGAAGGGCTGCCAGCTTACTTCGGCGACCACGGCCATGCCGGAACTATTCAGCCGAACTTCGGCCTCGACGAGTTGTTCGGCGCGCGGGAGAAGGTCGTCGAGTTCGATCCCGACCTCTCCGATCAGCTGATGTTTGAAGTGAAGGGAAGCAAGATATACGGCCGCTACTTCCGCCAGGACTACGATCTGCTCGGCGGCAAGGCTGCGGGGCAATATTCCAATGGCAACACCGCCGCCGTCGAGAATACCCTCGGCCAGGGGCGAACGTTGCTCATGGGCTCCTTTCCCGGCGCGGGATACACCCTGCATCATGGTGCGCCGACCAGGGAGTTATTTGCGGGCTTTCTGAAACTCGCCGGTCTGACCCAACAGATCGCCATCGACAATCCCGCCTTGCAGGCGCGTCTGCATCAGGGAGCGGGCGGAACCCACATCTGGGTGACGAACCCGACACGGGATGCGAAGCAGGTAACCATAACGCTGGCTGCGGCCACTGGTCAATTTCAATCCGCGGTCGACGCCTGGGGAGATGCGCGCATCACGCAGGCCGGACGACAGTTCACCATGAACGTCCCCGCGCGCGATGCCGTGGTTGCAATGTTGCGATAGCTTCCCGTCTGAGCGCATCCAGGCAGGCCCTCAGTTGCTCAATCTGATTTTTCCCGTCTCGCGAATCCTATGGCAGGGTCGGATAGTCGGGCCTTTGACTTGGATTGTCGGGCGGAGTTGGATAGGCCTTATTGCCGTCGTTCAACTCGAGGCGGAGGTAATCCCAGACGACTCCGGTGGTGACATCTCCGGCGGGAACCGTGAAGGTAATCTCATTCTCGCCTGCCTTCATCAGAGCGGCGTCGAACTTCTGGATGTACTGGTACCAGACACCCTTATCGGAGTTGTAGCGCAGAGCGTTGGTGGCGACGGGATGGATGGTGCCGACGGTCTGTCCGTTGACGCCTATGATCAACCCGCCTTGCATATCCGCACCCACATAGGCTGAGCCCCCTCCGGGGCGCTGTCCACCTGCACCGAGGGCACGGTTGCCGCCGCCGTCCGCCCCCGCCAGCGACACGCGCAGAACAGCCGTGCCCTGCGTGGCCTTCGCCATGTTGAACTTGACGGTCCAGGTAGTGGCGCGGCCCTGGCCCCACTGCGGCCATGGATCCGCATTGGTGGTCGGAATATTTACCCAGCCAAAGCGCTGCTTGAAGGGGTCCTTGGCGGCGGGGTTCAGCCAGGCGGTGGTGGTGGAGTGCGGCACCTCCTGGAAGAACCAGTCCTTGCGGTAGTCGCTCTTGCCGATGGTGTAGGTGATGTCGTTGGGGAAGAGGCCGCTGTAGCGCAGACCCCAGCCCCAGAGCCAATAGTTGTCGGGGTCGCCCTTGAAGAACTTGTC
>DAIRTY010000057.1:0-8385 GCA_036803645.1 Acidobacteriaceae bacterium
AGACGCGATGCGGGACGAGCCATTCGGGCGTGCCCTCGGCTTTTACCTCTTCGGCGGTCTTGCCGAAGGCGAGCGCCTCGGCCTGCGCGAAGACGTTGGCCATCAGCATGTCGTGGTGGCGGCCGAGCGGGTTCAGCGACTTTGCGAAGCCAATGAAATCGCAGGGAATCAGGCGCGTGCCCTGGTGGATGAGCTGGTAAAACGAATGTTGCCCGTTGGTTCCCGGCTCGCCCCAGAAGACGGGGCCGGTCTGGGTGGCGACGGGTGTGCCGTCGAGCGTTACATGCTTGCCGTTCGACTCCATGGTGAGCTGCTGGAGGTAGGCGGGGAAGCGCTTGAGGTACTGCTCGTAGGGCAGGACGGCGATGGTCTGCGCGTCGAAGAAGTCGGTGTACCAGAGGGTGAGCAGGCCGAGGAGGACGGGGAGATTTTTTTCGAACGGGGCAGTCCGGAAGTGGACGTCCATGGCGTGGAAGCCGGAGAGCATGGCGCGGAAGTTCTCCGGGCCGATGGCGATCATCGTCGAGAGGCCGATGGCCGAGTCCATCGAGTAGCGGCCGCCGACCCAGTCCCAGAAGCCGAACATGTTTGCGGTGTCGATGCCGAAGGCGGCGACTTTTTCCGCGTTGGTTGAGATGGCGACGAAATGCTTGGCCACTGCGGCCTGGTCGCCGCCAAGGCCGGCCAGCGACCAGGCGCGCGCGGAGAGGGCGTTGGTCATCGTCTCCTGCGTGGTGAAGGTTTTGGAGGCGACGAGGAAGAGCGTCTCTTCGGGGCTGAGGTCGCGCACAGCTTCGGCGAAGTCCGTGCCGTCTACATTCGACACGAAGCGGAAGGTGAGGTCGCGCTGGCTGTAGTGCTTCAGCGCCTCGTACGCCATGACGGGGCCGAGGTCGGAGCCGCCGATGCCGATGTTGACGACGTTGCGGATGGGCTTGCCGGTGTGGCCCTTCCACTCGCCGGAGCGGATGCGGTCGGCAAAGGCTGCCATCTTGTCGAGCACCGCGTGGACGCCGGGCACAACGTCTTCGCCGTCGGCGAAGATCTGCTCACCCTTGGGCGCGCGCAATGCGACATGCAGGACAGCGCGGTTCTCCGTGATGTTGATCTTGTCGCCGCGGAACATGGCTTCAATCTTGGCGCGCAGGCCGGACTCCTCGGCGAGGGCGACGAGCAAGCGCAGCGTCTCGCCGGTGACGCGGTTCTTGGAGTAATCGAGGAAGAGGCCGTCTGCCTCGGCGGTGAAGCGCTCGCCGCGCGCCGGGTCTTCGGCAAAGAGATCGCGCAGATGTTGAGTGCCAATCGACTGAAAGTGGCGCTGCAACGCCTTCCATGCGGGGCGTTGGTTGAGCGGCATGCGGGTCGAGTCTTCAGGGGCCATAGGGGTCAATTTTCTCACAGCACTTTCTCACAGCACCTTCTCACAGCAAGGAGATTGGCCTGAGCTACGGCGAAAGTTCTTCAGGCCTGAATGATTCGATGCTCCTCCAGCGGTTCTGGCGCAATCTTGCAGTGGGCGACTTGTGCGTTTATCGTATGAACAGTCCGGCTATCGCACTTTTCAACATTGAGCCAGTTCGCTCCCGGATTCAGATTGGGCCACGGCACACCCGGCGATCCGATTGCCGGAGAACGAGAAGGAACCTCGATGAGCATTGCGTCCCGCCGTCCGGCTGCCGGTCCTCTTTCGGCCAAGCCTGCGAGCGCCACAAAGGAGCGTTCCGCAGGTCTTGCGTCCGCGCGCACAGCGCCGGCCTCGGCAGCCGTCGCATCCGCGACCTCCGCCAACAGCACTCCCGCATCGACCCTGGACGGCTTTACCGGCGATCCCAACTTCATGACCTCGCTGGCGCGCGGGCTTCTTGTCATCCAGGCGTTCACGCCGCAGACGCCGCAGATGACCATCTCGCAGCTTGCGGTAAAGACGGGCATCTCTCGCGCGGCCGTTCGGCGCTGTCTGTATACATTGGCCAAGCTGGGATTTGCCGGCGCGGAGGAGGGCTCGCGGTACGCATTGCGCCCGCACATGCTGGCGCTCTCCAACTGCTACTCGACCAGCAACTCGCTGTCGACCGCGGCCCAGCCCATCCTGGAACGCATGTCCGCCGCGCTGCACGAGAGTTTTTCGGTGGCCACGATGGACGGCGACGAGATTGTCTACATCGCGCGCTCCACCGTATCGCGCGTGATGAGCGACGACCTGCACATCGGCAGCCGCCTGCCAGCCTACTGCACCAGCATCGGGCGCGTGCTGCTGGCCTATATGCCCGTCGAACAACTGGAGCCGTATCTGGCGCGCGTGGTGCTGACGCCGCACACGGCGCGCACGGTGAGCAGCGTGGAGAAGCTGCGCCTCGCGCTGCGCAACGTCCGCCGCCACGGCTACGCGCTGGTCGACCAGGAGTTTGAGGTCGGCTTGCGCTCGCTTGCGGTGCCCGTCTACTCGCCTACGGGGCGCGTCGTGGCCACCATCAACCTGAGCGGAAGCGCGCCGCGAATCTCGCTCTACGAGATGCAGACCCGCTTTCTGCCCCACCTGCGCAACGCCGCGACGGAGCTGGGTGCCTTCCTGCGTTAAAAATCCAGTTGTCATGCGCGCAGCGCAGCAGGGAACCAACGTCCGGAATGTAACTACTGCTTCACAGCGATGAATGTGCCGTCCACATTCATTGGGGAGACAGACATTGTGCCATTCATCTTTGTGCCGTCGGCGGCCAGGGTTGCGTTCATGGAGACCGTAATGGGCTGGCCCTGAAACCGGTCATCGAAGCGCCAACCCACGCCCTTTGCCGTCGCTGTGCCGGTTAGCACGCGCTGGGTGATGTTATCCGCCGGGCTGCTGCAGGTTCCAGTCAGCTTAGATTCCGCTTGGGCGATCACGCAGGTCAGCTTCACTGGCGTTCCCTGTACATCGCCGTCGACCTTCCATGTGCCGGTGGCAAGCGGATGCGCAGAGGCCGGGGCCTGTCCTGTTGCGCCGGCCGCTGCCGCCTCAGCCCCAGCCTGCGCCGCCCTGGCTCCGGCCTCTGCTGCCTGAGCGCCGGCTTGCGCTGCCTTGGCTCCGGCATCCGCTGCCTCGGTGCTGGCTGCCGTGTCGTTCCCGGCGGCCAGGTCAGCCTGTGCCTCGGCGGCCCAGGCCTGTGCCGCCGCCGCGTCCGTCTGTGCCGCCAACGCGTCGGCGCGCGCCGCTGCCGTGTCGTGTTCCAGTTCTTTCATTGCCGAGAACAATCCGCCGACGGCCATTGGCTCGATGTCGAGGCCGCCGTCCATTTTGGTGCGGTCTTCGTTGAGCGTGCCGCTGACGATGAGGGTGAGGGGATTGCCGCCAATCGCTGTCTGGAAGTAGAACTCGACCTTCTGCGCCTTTACGGAGCCTGCAATCTTGTGCGCGGCGTAACCGTCCTGAGCGCCGGAGCAAGTGCCGGTCAGCTTGTGGTTGGTCTCGGTGAGCGCGCACATCATCCTGACCGGTTGGCCCATCATGTTGCCGTCGATCTTCCACAGGCCCGTGGTGGAGGGCGCGTCCGCCTGCGCTGCTGCTGTGGACAACAGCACTGGCGAGAGCAACAGAATGGCCAAGCAAGCAAACCGGTTCATTGCGTACTCCTGGCAGAGTTGGAACTGCCTTGTTCTTCTATGGTGTTCGTAGCTGATAAGGATACGCAATTATTCGGGATCCGGCTCGCGGGAGCGAGTTAGCAATCCGGTGCGGCAACAATGCGGGCTTTTGCCCCGGCGCTGTTGCCCAGGGCCGGATCGAGCACCTTGTCCAGCCCACTCACCTTGATGCGTTGGGCGAGCGGTGTTGCTCCACCGACTCGGGGGGCCGTTCCCATCAGTACGATGTAGACGAGCGCGGCCACACCGAAGCCGACGAACCATGCGTAATCGTAGACGAAGCGCAGCTCCGGCACGGCAAGTCCGATGAGCGCGGCGAAGACTCCGGCGGCGAGCGCAACGAGAGCGCGTGGATTGAAGCCCTTGCTGTACTCATACGGCCCCTCGCGGCGGTAGAGCGACTCCGTATCCAGCCGCGTGCCGCGGACCAGGAAGTAGTCGGCGATCATGATTCCAGCCACCGGGCCGAGCAGTCCCGAGTAGCTGACCAGCCATTGGATGTAGTCGGTGTGGCTGGCCATCAGCCTCCAGGGCATGATCGCCAGGCCAAGAAAGCCGGTGATGAGGCCGCCGGTGCGGAAGCTGATGAGATTCGGCGCGAGGTGGGAGAAGTCGTTGGAGGGGCTGACCACGTTGGCCCCGATGTTCAGGTTGAGCGTCGCAATCAGAATGCTGATGAGTGCGAGGAAGGCGACCAAGGGCTGATGGAAGAGTCCGAGCAGAGTGATCGGGTTCCAGATGGCGCGGCCGAAGACAACCATGGAGGCCGACGTGCATGCGATCCCGATAAAGCTGTACAAGACCATTGCAACCGGCAGGCCGAAGGACTGGCCGGCGATCTGCGACTCCTGCGACTTTGCGTAGCGCGTGAAGTCGGGGATGTTGAGCGAGAGCGTGGCCCAGTAGCCGACGATGCCGGTGAGCGAGAGGAAGAAGAAGTGCAGGAAACTCGAATGAGTGTGGAACTGGCTGGGCTCGTTAAGCATGGGGCCGAAGCCGCCCGCCTTGTGGGTCATGAAGCCGAGCAGCACCAGCGACATGACGAGCAGAAACGGCGCGGAAAAGCTCTGCAGGAAGCGGACCGACTCCACGCCGCGCCAGACCACGGCCATGTTGAGCAGCCAGAAGCCGAGGAAGCAGATCCACAGAACGGAAGGCATCGCCGCCGAGGCGGGCCACAGCACGTTGAGCATTGTGTAGATCGCCTGGCCTCCGATCCAGGTCTGGATGCCAAACCACCCGCAGGCCACAAGCGCGCGCAGCATGGCTGGAATGTTTGCCCCGCGCACGCCAAACGAGGCGCGCACAAAGACCGGGAAGGGGATGCCGTACTTGGCGCCCGCGTGCGCGTTCAGGAGCATGGGGACCAGGACAATGAGATTGCCCAGCAGGATGGTCGCGAGCGCCTGCTTGCAGTCCATGCCGCCGGCGATGAGGCTGGACGCAAGCATGTAGGCCGTCACCCCCATCGACATGGAGAACCAGAGCGCGATGTAGCTGTACGTGCCCCAGGTGCGCTGCTCGGGAGTGGTGGGGGCAAGGTCCGCGTTGTAGAGCGACGGGTCGGCGCGCAGGCCGTAGGCATCGGTCAGACTGGTCGGCCCCTCGGGGTAAAGACTCATCGCGCGGCAACCTCACGACGCAGAGTTCTGCCGCGCCCCACCGTTGCGATCAGGCGTGCCTCCTCCACCGCCAGTTCGCAGCGCGAGAAAACAGGGCGCGCGTTGACGGTGACTTTACAGCCTTCGAAGATGGAGGAATCGGGGTGCATATTCCGGGCCGCTGCCGTAATCGTATACTTCGCCAACGGGGTTCCACAGCAGAATATCCGCACCGGAACCGGCGGCCACAATCCCCTTCGGCCACAATCCCCTTCTTCGCAACCCCGGTAAGTTTCCCAGCCGCGGCACGCCGCATCGAAGTCGCGCACAATCTGCCCGCCGCTGCGTTTACGGTTTAACCAGATCGCCGTACAACTCCGGCCTGCGGTCGCGATAGAAGGGCCATGCACGGCGGACCTCGGCGATCAAGTCGAGGTCGAGATCGGCGGTGACGATCTCGTCCTGGTTGCGCGAGCCTTCGGCAAGAATCTTGCCGCGCGGATTGCAGAAGTAGCTCTGGCCGAAGAACTCGCCCAGGTTCCACGGCGCTTCCGTCCCGACGCGATTGATGGCGGCGACAAAATATCCATTGGCCACGGCCAGCGCGGGCGGCTCGATCTTCCACAGAAAGTCGTTCGGCCCGGCGATGACCGCCGACGGGTTGAAGACAATCTCCGCGCCGTTCAGGCCCATCACGCGCGCGCCCTCGGGGAAGTGACGGTCGTAGCAGAGATAGACGCCGATCCTGCAGAAGCCCAGATCGAAGACGGGAAAGCCGAGGTTGCCGGGGCGGAAGTAGAACTTCTCCCAGAAGCCCGGGGCGGCGTGCGGGATGTGTGCCTTGCGATACTTGCCGATGAACGCGCCGTCGCAGCCGATCACGGCGGCGGAGTTGTAGAAGATCTTCCCGCCCTCTGCTTCCCCGTCCTCGACTTCCCCGTCCTCCACTTCATAGATGGGAACGACAAGCGCGACACTAAGCTCCCTGGCCAGCGAGCACATGAGTTGCACGGTGGGGCCGCCGGGGATGCGCTCGGCGAAGCTGTGCCAGCGCGCGGTCTGCTCGGCGCAGAAGTAGGGGCCGTTGAAGATCTCCTGCAGGCAGACGATCTGGGCCCCATCGGCCGCCGCCGCGCGGACCATTGCGACGTGCTTCACGATCATCGCCTGCTTGATTGCGGCCAGCGACGCACCTGCGCCGTCGATGTCCGCCGGAACTACGTTCTTCGCTTGGACCAGGGAACATCGAACCACTCGCTCCATCGTTCTCCGCCGCCTTCCGCTTCCTAAGCTGCAACCGCTTTCTCAAGTCAAGCTGCCTTGCGAATGTGTGTCAAGGCACTGCGATTCGTATCGGGCGCGTTTCCAGGGACTGCTTCGGCGCAAGCCAGCCAGCGGTTGCATCCAGTGTGCGTTGGCTGAAATACCGAATCCTGGTTCCACTCGCATCGCCGGACGGGGTAAAATATAGACAGATATATCGTTCTGCATGTGTTCTGCAACTCGTCCGGCAGAGACGCGCCTCTTCGCCGCCGAGAACTGTTCGTGTGCTTCGCCCTGGGTGCTCCCGAAGCAGCACCGTGAGACCCCCGAAAGATTCCTTTCAACCATGGCAACAGCGACACTCCAGTCAACTCCCGATTCAACGATGGACTGCTCTGACGGTCGACTCTCTCGACGATCCAGGATGCGTCTTCTGCTGATGGTTGCCGCGGCGTGGGCGCTGCGCATGGTGGTGGTGGCGCTGGTATTTCGCGATATTTCCGACCCGGTGCGGCACTACGAGCAGTTCGGCAACGAGGTGGGCTGGATCGCGCGCTCGATCGCACAGCATCAGGGCTTCTCCTCGCCGTTCTTCACGCTCACCGGGCATACAGCGCTGCTGCCACCGCTCTATCCGTATCTTCTCTCGGTCATCTTCAGGGTCTTCGGCATCTACTCGGTGAAGTCCGCGCTGGTCATTCTGACACTGAACAGCCTCTTCTCCGCGCTCACCTGCGTGCCCATCTATATGGCGACGCGGCTCTCGGTGAACGCGCGCGTTGCAATGTTTGCGGGATGGGGCTGGGCGATCTATCCCTTCGCAATTTATTTCTCCGCCGGGCGCGTGTGGGAGTATTCCCTCACATCGCTGCTGGTGACGACGTGCTTCTGGCTGGCGCTCAGCCTGCATCTCGATGCGCGGCCGGCGCACTGGCTGGGCTTTGGGGCACTCTATGGACTGGCCGGCCTCTGCAACCCAGCCGTCTTCTCGCTCTTCCCGGTCCTGCTGCTGCTTCCGCTGTGGAGGCTGTGGAAGCTGCGCCGCGCTTCCGGTGACGGGTTCTTCGGCGGACTGTTCTCCCGCGATGTGCTGCGCTGCGGCCTGTTGGCAGCCGTTGGACTCTTCGTTGTGCTGGCGCCGTGGACCGTGCGCAACTACCGCACCATGCATGTGCTATGCCCGGTGCGCGATTGCTTCTGGTACGAGTTCTGGTCGGCCAACAACGGCGACAGCTCCAACCCCAATCTCCCCTGGACTCATCCGGCCAGCAATCCCGGCGAGATGCAGCTCTACCAATCGCAGGGCGAGATCGCCTACATCGCAGCGAAGCGCGTCGTGGGGATGGAATACGTCAGCCGTCACCCCGGCTTCTTTGTCCGCCTCACGCTGCGCCGCGTGGTCAACTACTGGACCGGCTTCTGGAGCCTCGCCCCAGGCTACATGGAGCAAGAGCCGTTCCAACTGCCCAATGTCTTCTACTGCACCAGCCTGACGCTGCTGTTGCTCATCGGCGCGCGCGACTGGTGGCGCAGGGACCGCGACGCCGCGCTGCCCTACCTGCTCTCCATCGCCATCTTTCCCATCGCCTACTACATCTCGCATCCGCTGATGGACTATCGCCAGCCGATTGAGCCGGAGATCGTGATCCTGGTGGTTGTCGGCCTACGCGCCGTCAAGGCGCGGATCGGCGCTAGGTCCGCGGCAACCAGCCTGATGCGCGAGAGCGTGGCCGCTGAAATCTTCGCCCGGGTGAGCGAATCCGTGAGTTTCCCGATGGAACACGCTTTCGACGTAGACGACTGTTCCTGCTCGGTCTGCATCGCGGCCAGCGCCGCCATTGAACCCTCCGCAACCGTCGGCTGACATTCGTCCTTGCCGCTGTCATTCTCCCGTTGTCATTCT
>DAIRTY010000057.1:8485-9770 GCA_036803645.1 Acidobacteriaceae bacterium
GACGCGCGCAGGAGGGGTTGCGCTTTGGAGCAATTGCTGGGGGCATACATCTCAGTGCCGTTCTGCCGGGCGAAGTGCAGCTACTGCAACTTTGCCTCGGGGGTCCTCGGGGCTGGCGCGTCTGGGGCCGGGGCGCGCGGGGACGGGGCGTCCGGGGCGGACTGGATGGAGCGGTATGTGGAGCGGGTGTGCGCGGAGATTCGTTCGGCGCGTGCGCGGGCGGCGGAGTTGCAGGCCCAGCTGCCGGGGCGCATGGATACGGTCTACTTCGGTGGCGGAACGCCGAGCCTGTTGAACGCGGAGCAGATGCGGCGGATCTTTGCGGCGCTCGGCGGCGAGTTCGAGGTGACGGCGGACGCGGAGATCACCATCGAGTGCGCGCCGGGGCAGTTGGGCGACGAGACGCTCGATGAGTTGTTGCGGCTGGGGATGAACCGGGTGAGCTTTGGGGTGCAGTCGTTTGTGGATGCGGAGGCGCGGGCGGTGGGGCGGATGCATACGCGCGAGATCTGCCTGGCGGAGATTGAGCGGATGCACGCGGCGGGCGTCGAGGAGATCAACATTGACCTGATTGCCGGGCTGCCGCGGCAGACTCTGGCGAGCTGGCGCGAGTCGGTCGATGTGGCGCTTGGCAGCGGAGTCCCGCATGTGAGCGTGTACATGCTGGAGGTGGATGAGGATTCGCGGCTGGGTCGCGAGTTGCTGGCGCACGGCACGCGATACGGCGCGGAGTTGGTGGCCACGGAGGACGAGGTGGCGGAGCGGTACGCGGCAGCCTGCGAGTGGCTGGAGGCGAATGGTGTGATGCAGTACGAGATCTCGAACTTCGCGCGCAAGGGTCATGCATCGCGGCACAATATAAAGTATTGGCGGAGGGAGCCGTATGTGGGCTTCGGGCTGGACGCGCACTCGATGCTGCGGTGTGGGGACGGCGCGGTGCGGTGGGGGAATACGGATGATCTGGGCAGGTACGAGGGGCTAAGGTTCGAGGTACAAGGTTCGAGGTTCGAGGGGCCGGAGGTAGAACGGATCGGCGCGGAGCGGGGATTCGAGGAGGCTATGTTCCTGGGGCTGCGGATGAATGCGGGGGTCGATCTGCAGGCGCTCGCGGCGGAGTTTGGCGCGGAGTTGATGCGAGGCGCGGTGGCTGCGCTGAGCGATGTGGAGGAGGCTGGGCTGGTGGAGCGCGAGGGCAGTTGGCTGCGGCTGACGGCGCGGGGGCGGATGGTGTCGGATGAGGTCTTCAGCCGGGTGCTGGTGGGAAGTTGCTAGGAGGGGAATGGCG
>DAIRTY010000058.1:0-9765 GCA_036803645.1 Acidobacteriaceae bacterium
AAGGACACCAGCGCCCGCGAAAGAACTTGACCACCAGCGGCCCCAGCGCCAGCAGATCGGCGGAGCAGACGGGCTTGCCGGTAAGCGCGTCGGGCAGCGTGAACTCCGGCATCGGCGAGCCCACGCGCAGGATGCGGTCTTCAATCCCCGATTCAAAAAGTTCTTCGCTTGCCTGCTCGGAGACGGCCAGCCGGTCGGCCTGCACCAGCGCGCGCGTGTTCTCGGTGATGCGGTCGAGCGCGTCCTGCAGCGGCGGCAACGGCGGCTTGGGTGCGGTCTTCACACCTCCATTATTGCAGCCCTCTCCTGTCGATTTCCGCGCGAATAGCCGTCAGCGCGCAGGCTCAGGCGAGGACTTCGGCCTCATCCTTGTCCGACGCAACCGCATCGGGCAGGCCGTGCGCGGGAACCAGCAGGTCCTCCTTGCGCATCACCAGCGAAGTCGCGTTCAGCGAAGCCAGCTCAAAGCCGTGCCCATGCGTGATCGCGTCGGTCGGGCAGGCCTCCACGCAGTAGCCGCAGAAGATGCACCGGTTGTAGTCGATGTTGTACACCTTCGCGTAGCGCTCGGACGACGAGATGCGCTGGGTCTCGGTGTTCTCCGCCGCCTCGATGTAGATGCAGTTCGCCGGGCACGCCGCCGCGCACAGGAAGCACGCCACGCACTTCTCCAGGCCGTTCTCGTCGCGCTGCAACTGGTGCTTGCCGCGGAAGCGCTCCTGAAACTGCGCGCCGCGCATCGGCCCCTTGCCGTCGGGGTAGTTCTCCACCTCGGTCGGCTGGAAGATCTGCCCGAAGGTGATGCTCATCCCCTTGGCAATGGCAGCGGCATTTTTCACGACAGACATGGCTTGAGTATACGACGCAAGCGCCGCAGGCTGAAATCCACGCGGCTACTGAATTTAACAGCAAATAGTGCTGCCTTGGCGGGCATTGAGAGATGCCTCTTGGCAGAACAGGCCCGGATGTGATTCACTTCCACCCATGGCTAACAACACATCTCGCCGCAACTTCCTGCGCACGGCTCCCGTCGCCGCCGCCGCCAGCATCGCCCTCACCGACAAACTGCTCTTCGCCGCGCAGGCTCCCGCACCGGGCGCGGGCGCTGCGCCCGTACCCTTCCAGGTCTTCACCGCCCAGCAGCTCGCCGACGACGCCAAGGCCCTCGCCGCCAAGGGGGGTAACAACAATCTGATCGGCACCGCCGTCGCCGGATTTCCCTGCGCCGTCGTGATGACCACAGAGATCGACAAGAGCGCCGCGGAGTTTGAGCAGCACGAGGGCCGCGACCACATCCTTATCATCACCGACGGCAGCACCGTCTACGAGGTCGGAGGAACGCTGAAGAACGCGCGCACCACCAAGCCCGGAGAACAACTCGCCCCCGCCTCCGAGGGCGTGACCAAGGTGAGCCTGAACAAAGGCGACATCCTCACCATCCCGCGCGGCACGCCGCATCGCCGCATCACCACGGGCACGGTCACCCTCCTCCTGATCTCGCCCTCCGGCTCCATGAAGGCGTAGGCGTCTGTTCGATCCCTTCGGCTCCTCCGCCGATCCGCTCCAATCCCTCGCCCAGCACCTGACCACACGTAGCCACTGAAGAAGGCCCTACTTGCTCGACGGCGTCGTTCCCTTCGCAACCGCTCACCCCAACTTCACCTACTGGCTCGATGAAGGGACCAAGCTCGGAGCCCTCGCTCTGGGCACACTTTGGACGTACTGGAACTATCGCAAGAGTCGCACCTACGCCCAGAAGCTGGATCTTCAAATCAATGGCAATGTATTTTTCAGCGGAGGTCTATACATCGACGTCACGGCAGTCCTTACCAATCTCGGGGCATCGAAGCACACGCTACAACCAGAGGGCACTTCGTGCGAGATCGTTGCCATCCTGAAGGATCTGTCGCAACAGGATATTCGACTCTTCCCTGTGTTTCCTCTGCATACCCAGATTGAACCCGGCGAGTCGATCAACGATCACCTTCTGTGGCATATTGAGGTCCCTCCAGCCGACATTATATGGCTCAAAATCAATTTACGAGTCGTATCAGGCAAGGTAGAATGGAATAGAACATCGATGGTACGGGTAGAGAATAACTCCGCAGAGCCGTAAGCCATAGATCAAAGGGGGATATATATGCGTTTCAAAAGCATCGGCGCTACCGACTCAATGCCAGAGCGTATCCACATAACCCAGCAGATTGAACTGCGGAAGAAGCAGCAGGCAGAGAACGACAAGAAGGCAGCGGCTCAATCTTCCGTGAGGCAGACAGCTACCGCCTCTCGATAATCTCTCTCGCCGCAGCCACTAGAGACTCACTCAATCCCCAGCTTCTTCCAGATGGAGTCGATCCGCGCAACCACGGACGGCTCCATCTTCAGCATCTGCGGCCATGGCCGCGTGAACCCTTCGGCCGCCCACTTGCGCGTCGCGTCGATCCCCATCTTCGATCCGTAGTTCGGCAACCGGCTGGCGTGATCCAGCGTATCCACCGGCCCCAGCGTGAACTGGATGTCGCGCTCGGGATCGATATTGTTGGCCACGCGCAGCGTCACCTCGGCCAGATCCTGCACGTCGCAGTCCTCGTCCACCACCACGACGCACTTGGTGAACATCGCCTGCCCCATCGCCCAGATGCCGTTCATCACCTTGCGCGCATGACCCGCGTAAGACTTCTTGATCGAGACAATCATCAGGTTGTGGAACACAGCCTCCGGCGGCAGGCACACATCCACAATCTCCGGCAGAGTAAGCTGCATCAGCGGTAGAAAGATGCGCTCCACCGCCTTGCCCATCCACGCGTCCTCCATCGGCGGCTTGCCCACCACCGTCGCCGCGTAGATCGGATCGTTTCGGTGCGTCATGCACGTGACGTGGAAGACCGGGTACTCATCCTGCATGGTGTAGAAGCCGGTGTGGTCGCCGAACGGCCCCTCCGTTCGCAGCTCGCCGAGGTTGACGTAGCCCTCCAGAACATACTCCGCGTGCGCAGGCACCTCGAGATCGACCGTCTCGCACTTCACCAACTCCACCGGTCTGCCGCGCAGGAACCCCGCGATCAGGTACTCCTCGACATCGGGTGGCGCGGGCACAATCGCCGCAAACGTCGTTGCCGGATCGGTGCCAATCGCCACCGCAACCTCCATCCGCCCCTCGCGCACCTTGGTCAGCGTCGTAGCCGGAATCGTCGCGGCATTCTTCGCAGCTACAGTTCCGCCCGCCGTCTGCGCCATCAACTCCACGCGCGCAGATGCGTCTCCCACCCATCGCGATGAAGCTGCGATGGATGGGGCACCCGAATCTTCGGAGACAGCCATTCTGAGCCGGTCGCGCAGTTGTTCCGCCGCGTTCTTCTGCCGTTGCCAGTGCATCCCCGTGGTCTGGCCGTCGTACACCTGCATGCGATACATTCCCACGTTGCGCTTGCCGGACTTCGGATCGCGTGTCACCACGCACGGCAGCGTGATGAACGGCCCGCCGTCCTCCGGCCACGTCGTCAGCACCGGCAGCTTCCGCAGGTCGATCCCCTCCCCACCGTCCTCCACCGTGCGATGGATCACCTGCTTGCAAGCCGCATCTTTCGCGGAGATCACTTTCGGAAAGAAGTTCCCAACCTCCGCCAGCTTCGGCAGCAACTTCAGCTTGTCCATCAGGCTTGTCGGCGTCTCGGGATGGATCAGCGTGCGAATCCGCTCCGCAATCTCGTCCAGCGAGTCCACCTCCAGCGCCAGCCTCATGCGCCGCTGGGAGCCGAACTGGTTCATCAGCACCTTCGCCCCGGGAAACCCCGTGACGTTCTCAAACAGCAGGGCTGGACCACCAGGGCCGCAGGCGCTCCCGCCAGCGTTTACCGTCCGCTTGCCCAGCTTGGCTGCGCGGTCGGCGATCTCCGCCATCTCCAGATACGGGCTCACCGCCTCAGGTATCCGCTTCAGCTCGCCTGCCTTGTCGAGTTGCCGGATCCAGTCGCGTAGATCGGTATAGGCCACGTGCGCGCTCCTGCCTCGGACCAGCCGAGGCGTCTTCCATGGTAACGGGTCGAGCTTAAGTTCGGGTCGAACTTAAATCATCAAATCTTCAGAAAAATCTTCCTGCGCCACAGAATCCAGTTGGGAACGAAGCACAGAGCCGTGAACGCCAGCGCAAACGCCAGCGATGTGGCCTCCGAGGATTGCCCGTGCGCGAACCCATGTTGATAAACCCACAGCCACGCGCTGATGGAACTCGCCGGTGCCACAGCGTTGACCGCTGCTGGGCCGGTCGCTGTCCCAACCATCGCACCCGCGGGCACCTTGATCCACAGCAACGTTTCCACCAGAAAGTTGGACAGCACAAACGCAGTAATCGCGTTCGACCCGAAGACCAGCCAGGGCCACAGCAGTCCCCTCCCCGCCGTCGTCTCGTTCATCCGCCGTATGTCGATCAGCCAATAGCACAGCGCAAGCAGCACCAGCGACCAGCCAGCCGCGTAGAGCACATACGAGCTGGTCCACAAATTTTTATTGATCGGAAACCAGCGACTCCAGGCCAGCCCCGCGGCAAGACCGCCCATCCCCGCAACAACCAGCCCGCTCAGGCAGCGTGCGCGTGGCTTGCTGCCAAAGACACCAGACTCCTTCATGCCTGCAACGCGCCGCATCCACAACCCAGCCACCGCTCCGATCAGCGTGGTCGCAATCGCGGGCAGCGTACTCAGCAACCCCTCCGGATCGCGCGTGTGGTTGTAGAGAGTCCCCGTGTGGATCGTCCGCTGCGTGAACACCGTAAACCCGCGGTCGATCCACGCGGCAAGATTGCGGTCCGGATCGAGAATCGGCATCGCGTGTGTCGGCACGCCAAAGCCCGGCGCCGTCATCAGTGGCACCGGCACGAATCGCATCATGGCCCAGTAGCCCACCAGCAGCCCAGCGGCAATCGCGGCCAGCGCGCGTGCCCGCCGCGTCGCCAGGCAGATCAGCCCCACAGCCAGATAGCAGACCGCAATCCGCGTCAGCACTCCGAACAGACGCAGGTGAGTCCAGTGAAAGTGCGGAAATGCGCTGAGAAACATCTTGATGGCAAACAGCGTGGCCGCCCGCCGCAGCATGTGTCCCGCCAGGGCGCGCCGCGATTCGCCCCGCGCAATGCGGCCTTCCAGCGAAAAAATAATCGACGCGCCAACCAGAAATAGAAAGTTGGGAAACACCAGGTCCGTCAGCGTAAACCCGTTCCAGGCCGCGTGGTCGAGCTGCGCATACACATGGCTCCAGTCGCCCGGATCGTTCACCAGGATCATCAACGCAATGGTCAGCCCGCGCAGCACATCGACCGACAAAACTCGCTGCGGCATCGGCTTGGCGGCGGATTCCATGGTTGATCCATCATCGCTCATCCGCTGTCGTTCGCGCGCGGGGAACCTTTCCTCCTGCGCGGTGTCTAAGGGATTAGTACGCATTCCTCGCAGATGCGCACATCCGGTTCTTCGGAGGTGCCTTATGTTTGAAGGATCGCTCATCGAGTCACGCGGACTGGTCATCACGCGAACGCAGCAATGGACCACGCTGGGTTCCATCACCTTCCAATGTGCGCTGGCAGGCCTGCTGATCGCAGTTCCTCTGCTGCGCCCGCAGGCCCTCCCCACAATGCCCAATGCACTGCATCTGTCTCTGCCGTTGCTTCAGAAGCCTCTCGTGAAGCAGGTGCAGCGAACGGCATCCACCGCCTCTTCCACGGCGATCGGCGCTCCTGCGGCGAGTGCGGCGGCGGCCTCAGCCTCTACGGGAACCACCGTCTGGCTGCGGCCCGGCAGTCTGACGGATGGCCCTGCGCCGGCGTTCGATCCAAACCTGCGAATGGCCGGGGCAGACCCAGATCCGCTTGGCATCGCAAGCCTCCCCGGAATCGGCGTCGGAAACGGGCCGCGCGTAGTCGTGGAGCGCGCCCGGCCGATCGCCCCGCTGCGCATCTCCTCAGGCGTTTCAAAAGGAATGCTCCTGACGCCGATCCAGCCGGTGTATCCGGCCATCGCGCGCGAGGCGCGGGTTCAAGGGGCCGTCGTGATGGAGGCAGTCATCTCCAGGACGGGCAAGATCGAGAGCCTTCACGCCATCAGCGGCCCACAGATGCTGCGCACCGCGGCGCTCACCGCGGTCGAGGCCGCGCGCTACCAGCCGTTCCTGCTCAACGGCGAGCCCACCGATGTGCAGACCACCATCACGGTCATCTTCCAGATGGGAAGCTAGCGAAGGGGGGATGGACTCACCTCAACCCGCCCAGTTCCCCTCCGGTATAACTTTCGGCAAAGATAACTCAAGACAAACGAAGAGGCCCGGCATTCCGGCGGGCCTCTTTCGCTAAACCATCATCCGTCCCCAGATCAATCCAGTGGAGACCTCTGCCCTACCGTTTTTTGCCCTTGCCGCGGGTGACGTTGCCGCGTCCATCGCGCTCTTCGTTGCCCTTGAAGGCGCGCGCTTTGGCCGGAGGGGCATTTCTATCGCCAACTTTCGGCATTGCGCCCTTGTACCCATGATGCGGGTCGTACCGGTTGTTCACTGTGCCATGAAACTCGTTCGCGCCATGGAACCACGGCCCCACCCCGACGAACGCAGCGCCATTGAAGTACTGCGGCCCGTAGTAGCCGTATGGACTGCAGCGGTATGGCGCGTAGTCATAGTAACCATAAGGACAGGCTGGTTCGACTCCGATGCTGACACTGATCTGGGCCTGTGCCATGGGCGCCGCCGCTATAGCGATTCCTGCAACCGCGGCCAACGCAAACGATGTAATAGTACGCATAAAATTAATACCTCTACAGGGTTTGATCCATCGGCAATAAATAACGTTGTCCCGGCCCTCCACAAACAGCGAAGAACCGCCCCACGCGTTCTCCTGCGCGCCACAACAACTTTCCTCCCCGAATCCGCATCTTAAACGGGAGAAGTTCCAAGGAGAACGAAAAGATGAAGAAGCAAATCCTCACCGCAGCCTGCGCCATCTTTCTCACCGTCGGCGTAGCCAGCGCCGCTGCCCAGATCCGCATCACCATCGCTCCGCCCCGGCATCCTCGCGAAGTCATGCCGCCACCCCCGCCCGAGCACCGCGACTGGGGCTGGCACGCTGGCTACCAACGCTGGGACGGAAACCGCTACGTCTGGGTCCCCGGAGCCTATGAGCAGACGCCACGCCCCCGCGCCCACTGGGTTGCCGGAAGTTGGCAGCATCGCCACGGCGAATACGTCTGGGTTGAAGGCCGCTGGCGCTAACCAATAGAGATTGATCGGCAGAGTACGGCTTCAGCCGTGCAAATACCGCTTGATCGGAAGCGCATGGCTTCAGCCGTGCCGAATTGCGCGCTCACTTTATAGACTCGCATCCCTCGATCGCATCGCGATCGAGGGATGCGAGTGCGTTGAGCCACCAGGCGAATCCCTCCCGAAGCCACGCATGGAACTCCGCCCGTCAAGGTATCATTCTAATCATGACCTTATCCGCGGAAGACCGCGCCCGCCGCATCCAAGTCCTGCTCTTCGACGTCGATGGAGTCCTCACCGACGGCCAGCTCTTCTTCCTTCCCGAAGACGGCGGCCAGCCCGGCCCCGACGGACGTCTACACGGCCTCGAGTTCAAGGGATTCACCGCCCACGACGGCCTGGGCATCACCCTTGCCCGTCTCGGCGGCCTGCGCGTCGGCCTCATCACCAAGCGCGAGTCCGCCACCGTCGCCATCCGCGCCCGCGACCTCAAGCTCGAGTTCATATACCAGGGCCAGTCGCACAAGCTCGCCGCCGCCGAGGAGATCGTCGCCAAGGCCGGATGCACCCTCGCCGAGCTGGCCTTCGTCGGTGACGACGTCGTCGATCTGCCCGTCATGCGCGCCTGCGGCCTGGCCATCGCCACCGCCAACGCCCGCCCGCAGGCCAAGGCCGAGGCCCACTACATCACCCCCAACCCCGGCGGCCAGGGCGCGGGACGCGACGCCATCGAGTTCATCCTCGCCGCCCAGGGCAAGCTCGACTCCGCCATCGCTACCTTCCTCGACGCCGACAACCCCGCCGCCCAGGCCGCCGACATCGGCTCCGGCAAGATGTAGCCCACGCAACCCAACCCAAAGAATCGAATCCAATCAATATGTCCGACACATCAACCCGCGACACCGTCATCCTCGGCTCCGGATGCGCGGGCCTCACCGCCGCCATCTACGCCGCCCGCGCCAACTTCAAGCCGCTCGTCCTCGAGGGCCACGAGCCCGGCGGCCAGCTCTCCATCACCACGCTGGTGGAGAACTTCCCCGGCTGGCCCGAAGGGGTCCAGGGCCCTGAGCTGATCGAGAACATGAAGCAGCAGTCCGTCCGCTTCGGCGCCGAACTCAAGATGGCCGAGCTGGTCTCCGCCGACCTCTCGAAGCATCCCTACGTCCTCGATCTCGGCCCCGGTAAAGATCCCATCCACACCCGTACGCTCATCATCGCGTCTGGAGCAAGTGCCCGCTGGCTCGGCCTGCCCTCCGAGCAGGCGCTCATCGGCCACGGCGTCAGCTCCTGCGCCACATGCGACGGATTCTTCGCCTCCGGCAAGGAGATCGCCGTCATCGGCGGCGGCGACTCCGCCATGGAAGAGGCGCTCTTCCTCACCCGCTTCGCAAGCAAAGTCACGCTCATCAACCGCACCGACCACTTCCGCGCCAGCAAGATCATGATGGAGCGCGCCGTCGCCCATCCCAACATCCAGCTCCTCTCCAGCACGGTGGTCGAAGAGGTGCTCGGCGTCGAAGAGAAAGAGGTTCGCTGCCTCCGCCTGCGCAACGTCAAGACCGGCGAGCGCACGGAGCTGCCCGTCTCCTTCATGTTCCTCGGCATCGGCCACACGCCCAACGCCAAGCCCTTCCACGGCCAGCTCGACCTCGACCCCGACGGCTACATCCTCACCCACGGCAACGTCTTCGTCACCCGCGACGGCAAGGATCTCCCCGGCGTCTTTGCCTGCGGAGACATTCAGGACCGCCGCTACCGCCAGGCCATCACCGCCGCCGGCACAGGCTGCATGGCCGCCCTCGAAGCCGAAAAATTCCTCGAAGACCACGGAAGATAACTCGATTTCGCTATACTCCAATTACGGAGGTTCTTATGGTCGTGCAAATTCCCGCCGAAATCGAGAGCCAGTTCGTAGCGTTTGCCCACAGCGCTGGGGAGTCGACAGACGATCTTGTCTGCAAGGCACTGTGCTCCTATCTGGATGACATGCAGGACGTTGCTGCTGCCAAAGAGCATCTGCTCCATCCAAACGACACAATCTCTCTCAACGAGATGAAGAGAAACCTTGGCTTGGACGATTAAGCCTGCGCGCCGATTCGAGCGCGAACTCGCCAAACTCGATAAGAGTGTGCAACGGAAGATTCTCGCCTATCTGGAGACGCGGGTCACACCCTCCGAAGACCCACGCACTTTCGGTAAAGCTCTCGGTTACGATCTTGCTGGCTTCTGGCGCTACCGCATCGGTGACTATCGCATTCTCTGCAAGATCGAGGACGAGCACCTCGTGATCGTCGCGGTATCTGTTGGCCATCGAAGCGATGTCTACGATTGAGCGTCGAGATCGAAAGCCTGCCTGTGACCACTCCCCTCGCAATCCGCGATAGCTCCGACGGCTGCACTCTCCCCATCCGCGTCCATCCCGGAGCGCGTCGCAACGCCATCACCGGCATCCACGACGGCGCGCTCAAAGTCTCGCTCACCACGCCGCCCACCGATGGCCGAGCCAACCAGGCCCTCATCGCCTTCCTC
>DAIRTY010000059.1:0-9718 GCA_036803645.1 Acidobacteriaceae bacterium
CAAGGGGGATGGCAGGGGGAGGGGGCGAACAAAAGAAGAATAAATGGCGAACAAATGATGAGCAACTCCCGCGATAGCTAATCGGCTCAGATGTAGTCGCGGAAGAGCTCCTCCGATGGTGCCGGAATCACGCCGCGCGCAACCAGCATTCCCTCTTCCGCCGCGGCCTTCGATCCAGCCTCGACCGCTGCCTGAACGCTGGAGACATCGCCCGCCATCATCACGAACCCTTTGCCGCCCAGGGCCATCGCCAGATGCACTTTAAGCAGAGTCACATTGGCGGATTTAACGGCTGCGTCCGCGGCGTCAATGATGCTCGACGCGGAAAATGTCTCGATGACGCCGATGGAACGCAGATCCTTGGGGTCGATCTCCACCGACTGCGAGATGGCTTGAAGCACCGAAGGATGCACGCGCGCAATCTGGCGCCGCTCGATCAGCGAAGCGCCGGCCGCAGCGCCGCCAGCCTCCACCGCGGTCGTCACCGACGCCACGTCGCCGGCAATCGCGATCAGGAACTTGCCGGAGCAGATGCTGCGCGCCAACAGGACCTGGACCTTGGCGGCCTTCAACATCACGTCCTCGACCTGATAGCCGGTTGCAACACTGGAGAGTTCGATGAGTCCTATCGATTGAATATCAGCCACGAGATGGGCTCCTTCCGAGCTTCGTCTTACGCGTCAAGCCAGTCCGATTCGAGTTACGCATCGATCACCACCGAGTCGTGCGTCAGCCGAACCACGCCACGGATGCTGGCGTGAATGCGCGCGCCCAGCTTGCCTGCTTCGGGCTCGGCGATCAGGTCGCCCACGTTCACCGTTTGCCCCGTCTTGACCACCGCAACCGCGGGCGCGCCCGCGTGCTGCTTCAGCGGCAGAGTCACGCGACTGGGCGAGAACTTGTGCTCGGTCAGCGGCCCTACGTTGTGGAACTCCGAGAGCCCCAGCCGAGAGATCAGCCGGGTCATCGGCACGCGGCGGTACTCCGCCATCGGATGCGGAGTCACCGACTCCGGAGTTCCCGTGAAGAACAGCCCGTTGGCGCGCGCCGCGGGCTTGGACTGCACGCAGACGTTCTTGGGGTCCAGGTCCTCAGGACACGCGTACAGGCTGCACAGATTGCACTCGCAGCAGTAGAGTGTTCCGGCGACGATCTCGGCCGGACTGGGACTGAAGCCCAGCGACTGCATAGCGCGGTGCGGCTGGATGGGATGCCCGAGCAGGTAGCGCGGGCAGAACTCCGTGCAGAAGCGGCACTGGTCGCAGGCCGAGCGTCCGACGCGCGCGATCTGCGGCCACTTCGCGGTGTGGCGCTGGATCAGCTTGTGCGAGGAGGGAAGGACGACGATGCCGCCGGTGGTCTTGGTGACGGGAACATCGAGGCCAGCGGCGGGCCGCGCCATCATCACGCCGCCCAGCAGTACGCTGAAGTCTTCGACCGTGGCTCCGCCCGCCGCCGCGATCACCTCGCCGATGGTGATGCCAATCGGCACGCGCAGCGTCATGGGGTTGCGCACGGCCCCGGCAACGGTGAGGTACTTCTGCGTCACCGGCTGGTCCAGCCCAATGTTCATCAGCGTCTCGACGTTGGCGACCATCGCGTCCACGTCCTTGGGCAGCCCGCCGGGCGGGATCACGCGGCCGGTCACAATGTGGACCAGGATGAACTCGTCGCCCGCCGGGTAGGAGTCCGGCAGCGGCGCCACGCGGATGTTCTTGGGTGCCTGCTGCTCCATCGCGGCGATGATGTCGTGGTACTTCTCCTTGATGCCGATGACTCCCTGCGGAGCGCCGACCATCTCCATCGCCGCAACCATGCCGCGCAGGAACGGCTCGGAGAGGTGGTGCAGCAGTTCCTTGTCCTTGTGCAGCAGCGGCTCGCACTCGGCCGCGTTGGCGATCACCAGCGGCACGCGCGTCCCCAGCTTCACCGCCGTGGGGAATCCGCCGCCGCCCGCGCCCACGATGCCCAGCTCGCCGACCCGTCCGGGGGTCATCTGCCGCGAACTACCCTTTGCCGCACTGAGATGCGACACTCCTGCATCTGGCGCCATCTTGAGAAATCCTCAAAGTCGCTCACAATTCTGATTGACTCTGACAGCTAATATACGATATGGTTTTCATGCAGTCAAGAACGTTCATAATCTACCAGAATTAGTGCTCTTGCGGAGAAATAGCTCCGTCGTTAGCCGTTGCTTAGTCCGTAGTAACAACTAATGCAATATGTAGTTTGTCACTAACCAAGGCACTTCGCCACTCGTTTTTCCGTCACCATGATATGTCTGATCCCCAATATCGGTAGCACCTCCTTCAAGTACCGCGTGCTGAAGATGCCGGAAGAGATGGCGTTGGCCAATGGACGGGTGGAACGGATCGGCCAGCCCGGCGGGGATTGTCCCGATTACCCCTCCGCGATCCGCAAGTGCATCGACGATGTGGTGGGCCCGGGCAAGGCCCTGAAGAGCCTCTCGGAGATAGAGGCCGTCGGATTCAAGGCAGTTCTTGCCGGCCCACTCTCTGGCCCGCGCTTGGTGGATGATGAGCTACTGGCTGCGATGGACAAATTCTCCTTCTTCGCGCCCGCGCACAATCCTCCGTATATCGCCGCCATGAAGGCCTTTCGCAACGAACTACCCGGCGTGCCTCTGGTCGCGGTCTTCGAGACCATCCCTTACGCATCGCTCGATGAGGCGGCCACAACCTATGCGGTGCCCTACGAGTGGCGCACGCAGTTCGGCATTCGCCGCTACGGATTTCACGGAGCCAGCCATCGCGCGGCCAGCGAGCGCGTGCTCAAGCAATTCAACAAGCCAGGCCTTCGCCACATCTCCTGCCATCTGGGCGGCAGCTCCAGCATTGCGGCCTTCCGCGATGGCGTTGCCATCGACACCAGCTTCGGCACCTCGCCGCAGTCCGGCCTGCCGCAGAACAATCGAGTGGGCGACATCGACGCCTTTGCCGTCCTGTTCATGATGAAGAAACTCGGCGTCGGCCCCGACGAGATGGCGCGCATCCTGGGCAGCCAGTCCGGACTGGCCGGCATCAGCGGCACCAGCGGCGACATGCGCGATCTGGACGAGGCTGCCGCTGCGGGCAGTTTGCGCGCCCGGCTTGCGCTGGACGTGTATGTTCGCGCCATCCGCCACTATCTTGGCGCTTTCATGCTGGAGCTGGACGGAGTGGATGTCATCAGCTTTTCCGGCGGCATCGGAGAGAACAGTTGGGAGACACGTGCCGCGGTGTGCCGAAATTTGGCCGCCTTCGAGATCGAAATCGACGAGGCGGTGAACCGCACGGCGCGCACGGCACAGGTCATCTCCAGCAAGACATCCGCTGTCACGGTGTTGATTGTTCCGGCGGATGAAGAGAGTGTTGTTGCACGCGACACGGTAAGCGTTGTCGAGCAGGGCGCAGTGAAGCGGGAAGGCATAGGGAAATTAATCGAAGCAGCTAGATGAAACCGAGCGTGGTGAGTCAGGTCAGCCTATGGCAAGTGGAAGCGTAGCACTAACGAATACGTCACGACCGATCGACCGCTCCATGGTGGAGCAAATCGTCCGTCAGGTCGCATTGGAGTATCTTGGCCGCGATGGTGCGGGCCGCGGCGCCATCGAAGCGCCGCTGCTGACCGTGCTGGCCTCGGCGCGGCACATGCACATCTGCCGCGAGGACATGGACATCCTCTTCGGCCCGGGCACGGAGCTGACGATCTTCAAACCGCTCTATCAGGCGGGCAACTTCGCCGCCAACGAGAAAGTGACGATCATTGGGCCACGCAGCCGCCTGATCTCCAACCTTCGTATCCTCGGTCCCATGCGCAAGCAGTCGCAGGTGGAACTTGCCTTCACCGATGCCATTAGCCTGGGCTTCGACGATATTCCGGTTCGGATCTCCGGCAACATCGCAGGCTCGCCAGGCGCGATCATCATGGGGCCCAAGGGCAACATCGAGCTGAAGGAAGGCATCATTCGCGCCGCCATCCACGTCCACATGAACCCGGCCGAGGCCGCCTACTTCGGGGTCAAGCAGGGCGAGCTGATGAAGCTGCGCATCGGCGGCGCGGCCAGCACGACCTTCAACAACGTTCACGTCCGCATCGACCCAAACTCGCGGCTCAACGTCCACATGGACACCGACGAGGCCAACGCGTGCGGCCTGCATCTGACCAAGGACATTGAACTGCTGAAGTAAGGCAGTTCGGGCAGGTCAGGAAGAGGTTTGGCAGAGATTCAGATCGGCAAGGGTTTTAGGAAATCCGGAAGGAAGAAGAGAGGACTCGATGAAACAAGCGCTTGGAATGATTGAAACGAAGGGTTTGGTCGCGCTGTTCGAGGCGACCGACGCAATGCTGAAATCCGCAAACGTGACCTTTACCGGCTGGCAGTCGGTAGGGTCGGGACTGGTCACCGCCTTCGTTGAAGGCGACGTGGCCGCGGTGAAGGCCTCAACCGATGCCGGCGCGGAAGCCGCATCGCGCATCGGCGAGGTGGTCAGCGTTCAGGTGATCTCGCGCCCCCACGACGAGCTGCCCTCCTTCGTGCAAGCGGAGAAGAAGGCCGCAACCAAGAAATAGCCGTAGCCACCGGCAACCGGCGCATGGCCACCGGAACAAATTGCCCCAGTGGGCATAGGAGACAAGATGAGTGAAGCAATTGGATTGATCGAAACAAAGGGTCTCGTCGGACTGGTCGAGGCATGTGATGCGATGGTGAAGGCGGCCAGCGTGGAGTTGGTCAAGACTGTGCAGATCGGCGGAGGATTTGTCACCGCAATCGTGCGCGGAGACGTGGGCAGCGTGCGCGCGGCCGTGGATGCCGGAGCCGCAGCAGCCAAGGCAGTCGGCGAACTGGTGGCCTCGCATGTCATCGCGCGTCCGCACGATGCGCTGGTCGACAGCTTTCTGAAGTAATCCACTCGAATTAGCGAGACATGACGGTATTTGGAAATCGGGAGAATTGAAATGGCCAATGAAGCGATTGGAATGATTGAGACGAAGGGCCTGGTAGCACTGGTGCAGGCCACCGACGCAATGCTGAAGGCGGCAAGCGTCGAGTTCGTCGGATGGAACAAGGTTGGCAGCGGTCTGTGCTCGGTCTTCGTTCAAGGCGATGTAGGCAGCGTTCGCGCCGCCGTGGATGCAGGAGCGGCAGCCGCCAAGGAGGCTGGTGAGCTGATGAGCGTTCATGTGATCGCGCGGCCGCACAGCAGCCTCGGGTCCGTACTGCCCAAGTAGTTGCTGCGGACACTGCGGAGGGTGTCGATCCTCCGCGGCGCAAAGAGGGGAACGGGCATGTTTATCGCAAAAGTAATCGGCAATGTCGTCTCCACGCAGAAGAACGAGAAGTTCCGCGGGATGAAGTTGCTCCTGGTTCAGCCGTACATCAGCCGGGAGAGCAAGCTGGAAATCTCCGGCAGCTCGGTGGTGGCCGTTGACAGTGTTGGCGCGGGAATCGGCGAGTGCGTGTTGTTTACCCAGGGAAGCTCGGCCCGCCTGACGCCGGCGACAAAAGAAGCGCCGGTGGACGCGGTCATTGTTGGCATCGTGGATACCGTCGAGGTGGACGGCAAAATACTGGAGAAGCCGTAAATGACGAATCAAGAGCAGATGATTGCGGAGATTGCCAGAGAGGTTGTCGCACGGCTTCGCGCCCAGATGCAGCAGTCGCAGCCGGGCAGCGCGCCGGCCAGTGCGTCGGCACACACCAGCGCCGGCAGCAGCGCCGCAGCGCACGATGGCGTTTTTGTCACCGTGGACGAGGCGGTCAGCGCGGCATACGAGGCGCAAAAGAAGGTCCACGAGATGAGCCTGGAAGAGCGCGGGCGCATGATCTCGATCATCCGGCGGATCAGCATCGACCGTTGCGAAGAGCTGGGCCGCATGGAGCTGGAAGAGACCAAGGTGGGCCGGCTAGACCACAAGATTCAGAAGCTGAAGAACATGAAGTATGTGCTCGGCGTGGAGGCGATGCACAGCGAGGCGCGCACCGATTCGTCCGGCTTGCTTTTGATCGAACACGCGCCGTGGGGCGTCATTGGCATGTCCCTTCCGGTCACGCACGCGGTGCCGACCATGGTCGCCAACGCCATCAATATTCTGGCTGCGGGCAACACTGCCATCTTCGCGCCGCACCCGTCGGGCAAGCGCGTCTCGCAGTATGCGTTGCAGCTCTTCAACCGCGAGATCGAGCGTGAGTGCGGCGTTGCCAACGTCATCACCACAGTGCTAGAGCCCACAATTGAATCCGCGACGCAGATGTTCCAGCACCCCAAGGTTGCGCTGTTGTGCGTCACCGGCGGACCGATGGTGGTGGCTGCGGCGAGCAAGTTCGGCAAGCGCGTGATCGCGGCCGGCCCAGGCAATCCGCCGGTGGTGGTGGACCAGACCGCCGACCTTGACCTGGCCGCGCGGTGCATCATCGAGGGCGCGTCCTTCGACAACAACCTGCTCTGCATTGGCGAGAAAGAGATTTTCGTGGTGGCTTCGGTTGCCAATCAGTTCATGGATGCGATGCGGCGCGCGGGCGGCTTCGAGCTGAACAAGGCCGCGATCGAGCGGCTGACGAAGGCTGCCTTCACCTTCGAAGGCGACGGCAAGGGATGCGCGCGCGCGCATGTGCGCAAGGAGCTGGTCGGCAAGGACGTTTCGGTTCTCGCCGCAGCCGCGGGCGTCAGCGTTCCGGCCAACACGCAGATCCTCTTCGGCGAGACGGACGAGGACCACGCCTTCGTCGTCGAGGAACAGATGATGCCGTTCATCCCGGTGGTTCGAGTGTCGTGCGTGGACGCGGGAATCAAGGCCGCGCTGAAGGCGGAGCACGGCTACCGGCACACGGCCATCATTCACTCGAAGGATGTGGACGCGGTGACGCGCATGGCTCGCGTGATGAACACGACAATCTTTGTCAGCAACGCGTCGTCGCTGGCCTCGCTGGGATTCGGCGGGCCGGGATACCTGAGCCACAGCATTGCGACTCCCACCGGCGAGGGAATCACGACGCCGCTGACATTCACCCGCGAGCGCCAGCTCACCATCGGTGGCGCGTTGAGGATCATCTAGCCATGTTTCTCGCCCGCATCGACGGCACGGTTGTTCCGGCGGCAAAGCACGCCACGCTGGACGGCTGCCGCTTTCTGGTCGCCCAGCGGCTGGAGGCCGACGGCAGCACCGGAGCGGAGCCGCTGGTTCTGGTCGACCTGCTGGGCGCGTCATTTGGTTCCACCGTGCTGGTCTCCACCGATGGCGACATTGCGCGCCAGCGGTACGGCAACACGACGCCGGCCCGCATGGTGGTCGTCGGAATCGTGGACCCGGTGCAGGCGCTGCGCCAGCGCGCGGGGAGGACCGCATGAGACTGGGCATCGTTCGCGGACATGTCACGCTGACGCCGGCCGTTCCGCAGTTGCTGGGCCTGACGCTGGTGGTGCTGGAGCCGGTGACGATGGCCAACCTGCGGGCAAAGAATGGCCTGGGCGGAGGCAAGTCTCTGGTTGCCGTCGATGCTCTGGGCGCGGCCAAGGGACAGATGGTCGCGTTTACAGAGGGGGCCGAAGCCGCGAATCCCTTCTGGCCCAAAAAAGTCCCGGTGGATGCGTACTGCACGTTGATCGTCGACTCCATCACAACAGGAAATTCATAGGAAACAGAATCTGAGGTGCGGTAGTGAGGAAGGGCGAAGTGAAAACGATTGAATTTACAGGTCAGAATGTTCTGGCAATGCGCGATGCGCAGAGTGCCCTGGCAACAGGTGCGACCCACGTGCAGGTGTGCAAGCGTTGCGTCATCACTCCTTCGGCGCGCGACTTCCTGCGGCAGAACGACATCGAGCTGGTGATTGGCGGCGCGGCTGCGAGCGGAAGCACCGTGGTTGCGGCGGCCTCCAGCAGCGCAGCCAGCCCTGTGGCGGCGACGCGCAGCCCCGCCAATCCTCGGCTTTTCTCCACGCCCGAGGCCGAGGCCATCAAGCTGGAGATCTGCGCGGTCGGCCGCAAGCTGTGGAACCGTGCCTATGTGGACGGCAACGGCGGCAATATCTCCTATCGCATCGGGCCCAACGAGGTGCTCTGCTCGCCGACCCTGGTCAGCAAGCTGGACCTGACGCCTGCCGACCTCTGCCTGGTCGATCTGGACGGCGTTCAGATTGCCGGAACCAAGCCGCGGACCAGCGAGATCTTCCTGCATCTGGAGATCTACAAGGCTGTGCCGGAGGCCAAGGCCTGTGTCCACTGCCATCCACCACATGCCACCGCATACGCCATCACCGGGCGCGTCCCGCCCAACGGGATCATCCCCGAGTTCGAGGTCATGGTGGGCAAGGTTGCAGTCTCGCCGTACGAGACGCCGGGCACGGCAGCCTTCGCTCAGACCGTGCTGCCGTATGTGCGCGAGCACAACACCGTGCTTCTCTCCAACCACGGCATCATCTGCTGGGCAGACACCGTGACCCACGCCGAGTGGTACGCGGAGGTGCTTGACACCTACTGCTGGACCCTGATGCTGGCGTCGCAGTTGGGCGTGCCGATCTCGCAGATCTCCGAGAGGCAAACCACCGACCTGCTGGACATCAAGAAGAAGCTCGGCCTGCCGGACTCCCGCTTCGACCCATCGGCGATGAAGGAGTGCCAGTTGTCCGATATGGACGATCCCAGCTCCATCGCGCGCCTTCCCTGCGTGAGGGATGGTTCCACGAACATCACAGCCGACGCTCCGGAGATGGAACGCCTGGTGAAGACGGTAACCGATGCAGTGATGAGCGCGATGGGCGCATCGTAATTGCATCCTGAACCGCCGTTCGACCGTGAAGGGAGCACTCTGAGCGAAGTGGATGCTTGCTGCAACTCGCGTCACCCGGTCACTGCACGATGAAAGCTGCTGAACGGCAACTCAGAATCCGCCAGATGCTCGAGGCCAAGGACTTCCTCGATCTGGAGACGCTTTGCCGCGATCTGGATGCGTCCGAGTCCAGCGTTCGCCGCGATCTTGCCGTGCTGGAAGCGGAGAGCGTTCTCAAACGTGTCTATGGCGGCGCTGTTCCAGTGCATCTGTCTGGCAACGGCACCTTCGACTTCACGGTGGAGAGCGGGCGCTTCAGCGATGAGAAGAGCCGCATCGCGCGGCTCACCGCGGGCCTGATTGAAGATGGTCAGACGGTCATCCTGGACGGCGGGTCTACAGTGGCGGCTGTCGCGGGCGAACTGGCCGGCAAGTCGCTGCACATCGTCACCAACTCGCTGCCCATCGCCGAAACGCTGGAGGCGCGGCGCAACATCGAGTTGACGTTGACCGGCGGCTACCTGGATCCGCGCATCCGCGTGATGCTGGGGCCGCTGTGCGAGCAGATGCTGGGCCTGATCCGTGCCGACGTGCTGATCATGGGCATCGGCAGCGTCACCGAGGCTGGATTCAGCAACAACAACACGCTGGTGGTCGGCTCGGAGCAGAAGATGATCGAGATCGCCAGCCGTGTGATCATCGTGGCCGACCACAGCAAGTTCGGTCGCGGCGCAATGGTCCCGGTCGCGCCGCTGGAGGACGCCGATACGGTCGTCTCCGACAGCGAACTGGACGGAGAATACGTGGAACTGCTGCGCGGCAAAGGCATCGAAGTGCTGCTGGCGTAGCCGAAGGGGCAGATGGGTGAGCCTGCGTTGCCCCGATTCTGGGTGGTTTGCGCTGGCGAGTTGCCGTTATTTCGCTTTCTATGCGCTATTTGTTCGTCCCC
>DAIRTY010000060.1:0-2792 GCA_036803645.1 Acidobacteriaceae bacterium
CGCGCTGGAAGCTGCCAGGTACGCGGGTGATGCGGGCGAAGGTCTCGGGATCGACGGCGTCCATGCTGACGGTGACGCGGTTGAGTCCGGCGTAGGCGAGCGGCGCGGCGAGGGATTCCAGCAGATGGCCGTTGGTGGTGAGGGCGATGTCGAGCGGCTGGCCGGGTTCGCACGCATCGAGGCGCGTGCCGCCGGCTGCGTAGGCGGTGCGCATCCGCGCCAGCTCGGCGACCATCTCGACCAGGCCGGAGCGCAGCAGGGGTTCGCCGCCGGTGAGGCGCACCTTCTCGATGCCGAGCGAGACCAGGACGCGCACCATTCGCAGATAGTGGGCGATGGGAAGCTCGGTGTAGGATGCGGCTTCGTTTCCGGTGCGGCAGTAGACGCACTTGTAGTTGCAGCGGTCTGTGACGGAGATGCGGAGGTCTGTGATGGCGCGGCCGAAGGAGTCGCGCAGGCGCAGGCCGGACGGCTCCTCGGCTGGGTCTGACGCCGCGCCGGGCGGTTCCAGCAGCGCCGCGGAGGCGCTTCGGTAGAGCGGCGATGGGAGCAGGGAGTCGATCGGTTTCCTCCGTGAGCGGTTGGATGTTCTCTTTTGGGAAGAAGATTCCAATCCGGATTCAATTTGGTGTTGGGTACATCGTGCGAATCGTGCTAAGTGCAGTATAGTGAGTTAATCGGCTTGGAGATCGCTCCGGCCGAGCGCATCAAAGGCTTCATTCGAGTCATCGGCCATGAATGCGTAGAGTTGCAATTCCTGAACGATTTTTCCCCGGTCATACCGATGTTTACTTCGCTACCCGTGCAGCAGTGGCTAGCCGATCTTGCCTTTCCGTTGTTATTGATAGGCATGGGCGTACTGATTGGCTTTACGGTCCTGTACATCTCGGCGCAAAGACGGCAATCTTCGCTGGTGCGTGACCGCTCTGGGCGCACCGAGGAGACGTTTGCGGAGTATCTGGCCGAGTACGGATTCGACCCTGAGCTTGCCCGCGCCACCTATCGGTACCTGCAGAAACGCCAGAAGGCGGCCTTTCCGATCGAGCCGTTCGACGATCTGGATTGCGATCTCGGCCTGGACAGCGAGGACCTGAGCGAGACGGTCCGCGCGTTGCTGGCGGAGACAGGGCGGATCTATCTGCCGGGCCTACTGGACTCTCCTCTGGTGACGGTGGAGGACCTGGTGCGGACGATCCAGGCGTCTCCGCGGCGGGAGAAGATGGTGGCCTAGAGAATTTTCGTTAATGGTGTAGACCGTGGCACCACGAGAAAAATGCGGGGATTCTTCCCCATTCGCTGCGCTCAGGGTCAGAATGACAATTCATTTTTGGTCTACAGCAATTCCGAAAATGCTAGACTTCACGGCCAAAGGCGTCTCTCAGGGGGGAAGCGCAACAGTCGAGTGGCGGAGTGAGTTTTGCCTTGTCATGGGACCGCGGTGGCGGAGCGGTGCATTCCAGGCCCGCCAGCGCAATTCAGCGTAGTCTTGAAGGAGTGGCACGCGTCTGCCGTAAGGCGACGAGGGTGTGCGCCCGCATAAGGGCCGATCGCAGCGAGCGATGCTGAGATTCCGCGTGGAGAATCCGTTGCTAACGAGCTGTGAGATGCGCGCCAGTCGAACAAGATGCGCTGCCGTGCTTCTGGCGTTCGGGCTGTGTTGCCAGGTGGTCGCGCAGCCGGTTGGCGCGCCGCAAAAGGTTCCTGTCCCGCCGCCGGCCTTGCCGCCGGGGGCACACGCGGTGCTGCCGGAGGCGTTGGCGGTCGCGGGCCGTATGGTGTTGCCGGGCGAGGGCGAAGTGGGCCGGGTTGCCACGGCGCAGAAGCTGTCCGCGTTGCCGGGCCAACTGATCGTAATCGGGTTCATGGGTGGCAACGTCCGCGCGGACAATATGGTCCATCGCGAGGCCCTGGTGGCCAAAGAGCTGCAGCAGAGCTATCCGCTGGGCCTTCATGCCGCTGTGTTTGCCAACAGCGACTGGAAGAACGCGCTGCGCACCGTACTTCAGCTTCTGGACGCGAGCGGCAAGGGGCGGCCAAGCGCAGACGAGAAAAAAGCCGCGCGGATTGTCATCTACGGCCATAGCTGGGGAGGTTCGGAGACGGTGACGCTGGCCCGGCGTCTGAACCAACTTGGGATTCCCGTGCTGCTGACCATCCAGGTCGACAGCGTGGAAAAGTTGAACGAGAACGACGGCAGCATTCCGCCCAATGTGCACGAGGCGGTGAACTTCTACCAGACCGAGGGGTTGCTGCATGGCCGCAGCCTGATTGCGGCGATGGACCCCAAGCAGACGACGATCCTGGGCAACTTCGTCTTCAGCTATCGGGAGCATCCGGTCTCCTGCGATGGTTACCCGTGGTTCGCGCGGGCGTTCATGAGGGCGCACATCGAGATCGAGAACGACCCGTCGGTTTGGGGCCGGGTGGAAGCGCTGATTCAGACCAAAGTGATGTGAAAGTTCCCTGCCAGTGTTGCAAGAGCCATTCAGAACGATCTGAGTCCTACTTCGCGGTGGGGGTGTGGCTGGCGAGCATCTCGCGGCGGAGGATGGCATTGATGCGGGATTGATAGCCCTTGCCCTGCGCGCGCAGCCAGTGCAGCACGTCGCTGTCGATGCGCACGGTGGTCGAGGTCTTGGTGGCCCGGTAGAACGGATTGCGAACCGCGTTCTTCCAGAACTCCTCCGTAAGCGGTGGAATGTCGCTGTAGTCGATCTCACTGTCCGGCTTGGCCGCAAACGCCTTCAGCTCAGCCTTCTGGGCCGCGGTGAGTGGGGGCGGATTGTCGAGGT
>DAIRTY010000060.1:2892-9570 GCA_036803645.1 Acidobacteriaceae bacterium
AACGCCTTCAGCTCAGCCTTCTGGGCCGCGGTGAGTGGGGGCGGATTGTCGAGGTCGATCGTGTATCTAACCATTCGATTCTTCATATCGTTTTCTCTCCTTGCGGTCGGCAGGTCGCGCCGAAATAATGCGGATCACTTCGAAGTTGTCCTGCTCGTATACCACATGCGCCACCAGCAGCACTTGCTTGCTCTCGACAATCCCGATGGCCTGCCATCGGGCCTCGGTCTCCACAATCCGGTCCTGCTCAATATGAACGCAAGGATCGAGAAAAACGCGAGTCGCGGTCTCGAAGCTGACGCCATGCTTGCGGAAGTTGGCAACCGCCTTGGCGGGATCCCACTCAAAGCGGGTCTTCATAAAATAATGTTACTACAAAAATGTTGCTGCATGATCGTGGAAAGTTACTCTTTCAGGCGAAGACAGTCTCGCCCTCCCACTATCGGCGCAAGACAGTAAACTTCTAGTGAGGGATTGCCTTTCCGCAATCCGCTGACGAAAGGCCCGGCTTGAAGTTTCTCGTTACCCTGTTGCTGATCGCGCTGGTTGTGGCTGCGTTTGCGGCCTGGGTGATGTACGCGCCCATCGGCCCGGCCGCGGGCACCTCCGACGCGGCTGCCACCTACGTTGACATCGCTCCGGGCACGGGGACCAAGGTCATCGCCGCGCAACTGGAAGAGGCGGGAGTGCTGCGCAGCCGCTACGCCTTCGACCTGCTGCGCGTGGTCAAGGGCGGGAAGCTGATCGCCGGGGAGTACCGCTTCAACCAGCCGGCGACGGCCAGCGATGTGTATGCGCGCATGGTTCGCGGCGATGTGTACACGATTCCGGTGACAATTCCCGAGGGCTACAACATCTTCGAGATCGCGCAGGCGGTGGAAGCCGCCGGGCTCGGTTCGCGCGAGGCGTTTCTGGCCGCCGAACGAAGCCAGACCGGGCTGATCGCCGACCTCTCCCCCCAGGCCACCTCTCTGGAGGGCTACCTCTTTCCCGACACCTACCGCTTCGGTCGCCACGCCACCCCGCCGCAGATGCTGGCGGCGATGGTCAAGCGCTTTCGTCAGGCTGCGGCGCAGGTTGGCCTCATCCCCAACTCAGCGCCCGGCCTTACCAGCGGACTTGCGAGCAGAGACTCGATCACCCACTTTGTGACGCTGGCCTCGCTGGTGGAAAAAGAGGTCAGCCAGGGTTCAGAGCGGCCTCTGGTCGCCGGAGTCTTCGTCAACCGGCTGGCCCAGGGAATTCCGCTGGCCACCGACCCCAGTGTCATCTACGCGGCGCTGCTGGGAGGGAGCTATCGCGGCGCGATCTACGCCTCCGACCTCGAATCTGCATCGCCGTACAACACCTATCGCCACGCCGGGCTGCCTCCGGGGCCGATTGCGAACCCCGGCGTGGCCGCGCTGAAGGCGGCGCTGGCACCGGCGCGCACCGATTATCTCTACTTTGTCGCGGACGCCGAGGGCCACAGCCGCTTCTCCGCCACGCTGAAGGAACACACTCAGCAGGTGGAAGCCTACCGCCGCGCGTTGCACCAGGCCGCTCCCGTTAGCGTCCAGCATGAGCCCGTGCATGCTCACGCCCAGCACCAGCCCGCACGCGCTCGCGCGCTGCACCGGTCGGCCCACTCCCGCGTTCCGCACCGGTCGGCCCACTCTCGCGCCCTGCGCCGGACCGCCCGCTGAGAGCACGGCGGGAGGCGTCCGAAATGGGGCCGAAACCTCAAGTTATTTGGGCGCATCTAATTCATATTGCAGAGCATTTTTGCGAAACAGCCCCCTCCAGCCGCGCTGCCAGATATACTAGAAGTTTGTGCGAATGACGATCAAACAAGCCGTGGCCTGTGGACTGCTCGCGATGACTCCGGCGCTCACCGGATGTCTCGTGCATCGGCACAGCGTGCTGAAGACGCGGCTGCCGGATATCGTATTCAACTCGACATTAGACCAGTTGCTCAAGCAGGTGGACGACCGCAACGCCGCCATCCAGAGCATGACGCTCTACATGCGGATGTCTACCAGCACGGGAGGCAGCCTGCAGGGCGTGGTTAAGGAGTCCATCAGCTTCAATGGATGGATCATTATCGGAAAGCCGGAGCAGATCAACGTCATTCTGAAAGTCCCCATCTTGGAGAGTCAGGCGCTGGACATGGTTTCCGACGGCAAGACGTTCAAGATGCTGATTCCGCCCAAGAACTGCGCCATCGTCGGGTCGGATGTGGTGACCAACCGCTCGCAGAAGGGACTCTACAGCCTTCGGCCGGCGGTCATTCTGGATTCGCTGTTGATTCATGGACTTGAACCCGGCGAGGTCGTCTCCATGACGCAGGACAGTTGGATCCCGCAGCAACCCAAGAGTCGCAAGGGCGTCGTCGAGGACCCCGACTACGACATCGAGTTCCTCTCGCAGCCCCAGGGCGATGTCGCGCGCACCCTCCGCGTCGTGCATATCGACCGGGTGAATCTGCTGCCATGGCGGCAGGACATCTACGATGCCGACGGCAAGGTGGCGACGCAGGCCTTCTACAGCAACTACCAGAAGTTCGGCGACATCAACTTTCCCACCAAGATCGTCATCCAGCGGCCCCTGGACGAGCTGGGACTGACCATCACCGTCACCAAGGCCATCTTCAACCAACCGCTGCTGGAAAACCAGTTCAAGCTGGACATCCCCGAGAACACCGCTTACCTCACCAACATGGACGACCCCGCCAGCGGGACGATCAAAGACCCGTGCGCCGCGCATGGGCCGCAATCGCCGCGTTGATCTCGATCGCCAGCGCCAACGCTGCGCGGCCATCCTCCGCTGTCACCACGGGCTGCGCATGCCTGCGCACCGCATCCACAAACGACTCGATCTCCAGCCTCAGCGGCTCGCCGGGCTCGACCGGGACCTTGCGCAGCGACATCCCCGGCGCAGGCTGTCCGTTTGCCGCAGCAGCGCTGGCCAGCGCGGCCAGTTGCGCCGGATCGAGTCCTGCCGCAGCGGTTACGTCGATCAGCAGCAGGTCCTGGCGGGCAAAGTCCAGCGAAATGTACTGGTGGGGCTGAAAGAAGCGCATCTTGCGCACCCGCTCCGTGCTGACGCGGCTGGCGGTAAAGTTGGCCACGCAGCCGTTCTCGAACTCCAGCCGCACGTTGGCGATGTCCACCTTGCGCGAGAGCACGGGCAGTCCCACGGCGCGCAGCTCGCGCACGGGTGAATCGACGAGGCTCTGCACAAGGTCCAGGTCGTGGATCATCAGGTCCAGCACCACGTCGACGTCCAGCGAGCGCGGGGTGAAGATGCTGAGGCGATGCACCTCGAAGAACATGGGGTGGTTGAGCAGGCCGCGCACCGCGCGCACCGCCGGGTTGAAGCGCTCCAGGTGACCGACCTGCACCGTGCGGCCCAGCTCGCGCGCCAGACGGACGATCTCGTCGGCCTCGGCGAGGCTCGCGGCTATGGGCTTTTCGATCAGCAGATCGACGCCCGCGGCCAGCAGCGTGCGCGCGCACTGGGCGTGATGCACCGTCGGGACGCAGAGCGAAGCAGCATCCGGTTTGCAGGCCGCCAGACACTCGTCGATCGAGGAAAATCCGGGGATGGCGTACTTCGCCGTTGCAGCGGAGCGCGCAGCTTCATTGGGATCTACGATAGCGGCGAGCTTGACGGGCGCGCCCGCCTGCTCCAGCTCGCGGTAGACGCGCAGATGATTGCGCCCGAAGGCACCGGCGCCCACCACGGCCACCCGCAGGGGGCTGGCCTCTCTCTGTGGCGATGCACTCGCTCCGGCCACTTACTTCACCGGAGCTTCAACAACCTGGCGGCAGCGCGCGTAGAGTTCGAGCAGTTCGGTCACCTGGTCCTCCGGTTTGGACGAGGTGGCGACGCCGAAGCCTGTGCCGCCGGCAGCCTTGGTGCCCACATGCGCCTGCGAGGCCACAAACTTCAGCAGATCGAGCGCAATGTCCTCGGTGCGGCGAGCCGCATTGTTTCCTTCACTCATGAAATATTCCCTCTCATTCCAGACCCGATGTTAACGGTCAGCCATGCGGAGAAGCAAATCCCACTGCGTGGTAGGATTGCGCCGAGGCTGTTCAATGCCGAATCCCCGCAGCATAATCGCAGCTCTTATTTTTCTCGCATCTGCCACAAGAGGAGTCGCGCAGGCAGACATCACCAAAGACACCAAGGCAAGCTCAGACGACATTCAGAGGTGGTTCAGGAGCGGCGACCCGCACCAGATGGCTTGGGGAGCCTATTTCGCGCGCGAGAATCAAGATTCATCCGCGATTCCGTTTATGGTGCAGTATGTCTCCAAGTGGACACCGCCCCAAGAAGTTAAGGACTACGATGTTGCGCGAGCACAGATTGCGCCCGTTAGTGCGATGGTAGACGCGCTCACCCAGCTCAACGCAGTGCTCCCACCAGATGTCCTGACTATCCTTGCCTCACGCTTTCCGGTAGAGGCAGCCATTCTAGCCAATCGGATTCCGAGTGCCGAGGCAACAGCACTGCTGCTCAGTTGGTACAGCCAGCGCACAGGCAAGGATGATTCGCGATTGGCAAAGATTGCCGCAATGATGCTTTCCCACGCGCCGCCTCCCGTCTTCGCAGCCAGCGTCGTGCGCGAATCACAAGAGACACTAAAGATATTTGTCGAATCGGCCACTTCAGGGGACAGAGGATTCGGTATGGGCAACCCGTGCGGAACTTATTTGGGTCAAACTCCAAAGCCGGGATGGCCACCCTCAATCGCCTATGCATTTGAAGAAAACAGCCCGCAGTCGAACGCACTCGTGACTGAAGTTGCAGGCGACCGCATCACCTACGCTCGGATCGATCTGGATCGCGGTTGGGGAACGTGCAACTATACCCAACCTCTTAATGCCGACACTAGGCATCGCATCATCGCGCAGATGCTTGGTATTGGGGACTATTCGATGCCTTGGAAGACAATTGCAGGCAATTCCATCCTCTGGAAGAGCAACCAGCAATATGTGCGCGAAGTAAAAACGGAGGTCGCCAGTGAAGAGGCGAAGCTACGCGAAACTGTTGAGGCCCTTCAGACGAAGGGCTTCCTCACGGCGGATGAGGCGCGCGAGGTACGGCCCCAGTTGTCGGTCAAAATTACCGACCGCAGGAAGCCCGCTGAACCGCCTCTGCCACCCATGAGCTTCCGCGATCCACGCACAGTGATACCTAAGTAAACAAACCCACATACTCACAACACTCACCCGGCGCGGACGGCGCAGAGGATCTCGTAGGGGATGGTTGCGGCGAGGCGGGCGTGGTCGTCGGCGGTGATGCCGTCGCCGAGCAGGACGACCTCGTCGCCGATGCGGACGCCGGGGATGGCGGTGACATCGACCATGGTCAGGTTCATGGAGACGCGGCCTACGATTGCGGCTTGGTGTTCTGATCCGTCGCGACCGCGCAGGATGACCCAGCCGCCGGGGCGGGCGTCGGAGCCGGAGAGCTCGCGGCGGAGGCCGTCCGCGTAGCCTACGGGAAGCATGGCCAGGCGCATTGGGCGCGGCGCGGTGAAGGTTGCGTTGTAGCCGACGGTTTCGCCGGTGGCCAGATCGCGCAGGGAGAGGACGCGCGTCTTCCAGGTCATGACCGGACGAAGCGCGGGGCGCAGCATCGAGGGCACGGAGGCTGCGTCCGCGCCCGTAATCGGCGAGCAATAGCCGTAGAGTGCAATTCCGCAACGCACCATTGCGCGTGCGCCGACGGAGCAGGCGAGATTGACCAGCCAGGGCGAAGACTGAGCGGGATTGTCCACCGACGAGCTGCTGCCCGCGTGGATCCACCTGGGAGCGAGGCCTCTTGCCAACACCTGCTTCACCGCTGCTGCAAAGCGCCGCTGCTGGGTCTGGGTCAGTTCGGAGTGGGCGACCTCGGCCTCGCAGAAGTGGGTGAAGATGCCATTGAGCGTGAGGCCAGCGGTGGCCAGCTCGTCGAGCAGATCGTCCAGTTCTTCGCCGGGGTGAACTCCCTGGCGCGCCATTCCGGTGTCGATCTCGACGTGGACGGCGAGGCCGGAGCCTTGCAGCCAGCCGACCTGCTCCGGTGTCCATACGACTGGAGTCAGCGCGTGCTCTGCGATCGCCTCCACGTCCTGTTGCAGGAAGCCGCACATTACCAGGATTGCGGGCTGGTCCGCTCGCGCCAGTCCAGGTTCGGCGAGCGCCCGCCGCGCACGCGCTCCCTCAGCAGCAGAGGCCACGCCCAGCCACGGTGCTCCGGCGCGGGCCAGAGTCTGCGAGCAGAACTCAACTCCGTGGCCGTAGGCGTTCGCCTTCACCACCGCCAGCACTGCGGTCTGCGCGCCGGCAGCCTCGGCGATGGCGCGGTAGTTTTCTACAAGCCGCTCTTCGGAGATCTCAAGCCAGCTCGTCATTGGAGTCGAGCTTGGAATCGGAATCGAAACTGGAATTGGAATCGCCACCGCCGTCTAACGCTCATGCTAGCCTCAGTAGCCACTCGGTTCAACTTCCGAGAGGTTCTCGAAGCGGGTGAAGTCGGAGCGGAAGGCCAGCTTGATGCTACCGGTTGGGCCGTTACGCTGCTTGGCGACGATGATCTCGGCCTGGCCCTTCACGTCCTCGTTGTCGCGGTCGTAGTACTCCTCGCGATGGATGAAGGCGACGACGTCGGCGTCCTGCTCGATGGAGCCGGACTCGCGCAGAT
>DAIRTY010000061.1:0-9500 GCA_036803645.1 Acidobacteriaceae bacterium
ACGGTGGCGCAGCGGGAGCGGATGGTGGGGAGCAGCTCGCCGGGGTTCTCCGCGAGGATGAGGATGTGGACCGAGTCGGGCGGCTCCTCGAGGACCTTGAGGAGTGAGTTGGCGGCCTCCTTCATCATGCTGGCGGCGGTGAGGATGAAGATCTTGCGCGGGGCCTCGCTGGGCAGGTAATGGGCGCGCTGAATGAGGGTGCGGACCTGGCCGAGCTTGATGAGGAGTTGGGGCGGGTCGGGCGGCAGGATGAGGACGTCGGGGTGGGGCTGGATGAGGACACGGGTCTCTTTCTTGTCGGTCTCGCGGAGGTCTTCGCGGGCGAGGACGGCGGCGGCGACCTGGTCTTCGAGGTTGGCGGCGGTGGCGATGCGGGTGCAGTTGTGGCAGGTGCCGCAGAAGCTGGCGAGGGGCTGGCCAGTTGACGAAGGCTCGCGGGGCTGACGCTGGCACTCGACGGCCATGGCGAGCATGAGGGCGAGGGTGTACTTTCCTGCCCCGGCTGGACCGGAGAGGATGAGCGAGTGGGGAAGGCGGCCGGCACTGATGGCGGCGCGGAGGCTCTCGACGGCGGGAGCGTTGCCGAGGAACTGGTGGAAGCCGGCGGGGAGCGTGGGTGCGGTGTTCATGGTTCGATCAATCTCTCTTCGAGCATAAATGGCTCAGGGGCTATCGACATAGTACGGCTGGGCGATTGGTTGCGGCGATTTTCTGAAACGATTGGGTGGAGTGATTCCCCAATTATTGGAAGCGTTTATGATAATTGGTAGGAATCGCTATGCAGAAGGGCAGCATCTCATGGAATCTGCGATATTCCGTTTGGCGACCTATGTGCTTAATATGATTTGGTTAAGCGATAGTGCGGGGGAGTTGGACTGCGTTGTTGAGCTATTGCAGGGAGCACTCGTAGTTTGCTGTGGCAATAATTTGCTGAGTCCATGATGAGAGACGCCTTTCAGACGCGAATTCTCGCCGTCGCCCTTGCAGTTGCGACACTGGGGGTGTGCGTTCTGGCGGGGTTCAACCTGTCGCAGGAGCTGGGCGTCGAGTTTCCCACGGATGGGGTGGTGTGGGTCGAGGCGCAGGGCGGGTTGCGCGCGGAGAAGGTCCCGGCGGATTCGCCGGGCAACCGGGCTGGAATTCGGACCGGGGACATTCTGGAGGCGATCAACGGAGAGCCTACACCACGTCTGGCATCGCACGAACGCGCGATATCGAACAATGGCATCTACGACCACGCTGCGACATATTCGATCGTTCGCCCGCTTGCGGGTGCCCGGGGCCCTGAGATCGGGGGGCCGTACCCGGTCCAGATTTATCTTGAGCCGGCGGACCGGAGCACGGCGCAGGGCTCGCGGCTGATTGCGCTGGTATATCTCTTTATTGGTTTGTATGTGCTGTTGCGGCGGTGGACGGCGCCGAAGTCGCTGCATTTTTATGTCTTCTGCCTGGTGTCGTTTGTGCTGTATGCGTTCCGGTCGACGGGCGAGCCGGGGCTGTTCGACCGGGTGATCTACTGGGGCAACTTAGTCGCAACCATGTTGCAGCCAGCGCTGTTCCTGCACTTCGCGGTGAGCTTCTCGAACGCGGGCGGGGCCGACGAGGAGGCAACGGAGAAGGTACGCAACAGGCTTGGACGGCGTCTGCTGCCCGCGCTGCTCTACGTTCCGGGAGCCTATCTGGCGGGCTTGCAGGTGTGGGCGATCGAACGCTGGTCTGCGACCGGGGTGTTGAGCCACCGGCTGGACCAGATCGGCGTCGGGTACATGGCGGGCTACTATGTGATTGCGGCGGTGTTCTTCTACTCGAAGTACGTGCGTGCGGGTTCCGGGCTGGAGCGACAGCAACTGAAGTGGCTGACGCGGGGGACGATGCTGGCGGTGGGGCCGTTTACGCTGTACGCGATTATCTTTCTGTGCGGTGTGACCGTGCCGGCGCTGCTGGTCAAGGTGGTGCTGCTGTTTCTGGCGCTGCTGCCTCTGACCTTCAGTTGGGCGATTGTGCGCTACCGGCTGATGGATGTGGACCTGATCTTCAAGCGCGGCGTGACGTATACGCTGGCGACTGCGGCGATTGTGGGGTTTTACTTTCTGGCGGTGGGCATCACGTCGGAGATGGTCCGTGCACGGTTCCCGTCGTTCGGCTACATGGGGCCGATTGTGGCCATCCTTGTGGTGGGTCTGTCGTTCGATCCGTTGAAGCGGATGATCCAGGCGTGGGTGGACCGCGTCTTCGACCGGAAGAGCTTCGACTATCGCGAGACACTGATCGACTTTGGGCGAAGCCTGAACTCGCAGACCGACCTGCGCGCTCTGGTGGAGTCAATTGTGGAGCGGCTGCCGGAGACACTGCTGTTGACACGCGTCGCGGTCTTTCTGGCGGCGGAGAATGACTCGGATTCGGCCGGAGCCGGCGGGGGATTGTTTGCGCAGGTGAGGCAGGACCGGCACTTTGAGCTGGCGGCCTCGCATGGGCTGGCGAATCTGGATGAGGCCAAACTGCGCGGGCTCGACGTGCGCTTTCTGGACTTCGATCGCTGGGACGCCGACGACCACATTTTTCTGGAGAACCCTCAGCAGGCGCTTCGTCTGCCCGACGAGCAAAAGAAGAGTGCTGCGCTGCTGGACTTGAACTACTACCTGCCCTGCCGGGTGGCCAACCGCGAGGGCGGCGGCACGCGCACGGTGGCGGTTATAGGGCTGGGACGCACGGATGCCGGGGATTTTCTGTCCAGCGAGGACATGGAGGTTCTGGGGTCGCTGGCGGGGTACATCGGGATCGCGATCCAGAATGCGCAGCTCTATCGGCGGCTGGAGCAGAAGATCGGCGAGTTCGAGCGGCTGAAGGAGTTCCACGAGAACATTGTGGAGTCGATCCACATTGGGGTGTTTGCGGTGGACCTGGAGGACCGGATCGAGAGCTGGAACACGCAGATGGAGGCGATGTATGCGCGCGCGCGGAGCGAGGCCCTGCAGCAGCCGCTGGCGACGATTTTTCCGCCGGAGTTCATGGCGTGCTTCGACAGCGTGCGCGGCGAGCAGGGGACGCATACCTTCTACAAGATCCGCCTGCTGCTGCCGACGGGCGAGACGCGGGTGGCGAATGTAGCGATTGCACCGCTGTTGACACGGGATTTCGCTGTTGTCGGACGGATTGTACTGGTCGACGACATTACGGACCGGATGGAGCTGGAGGCACAACTGACGCAGGCGGAGAAGCTGTCGTCGATTGGGCTGCTGGCCGCAGGCGTGGCGCATGAGGTGAACACTCCGCTGGCGGTAATCAGCAGCTATACGCAGATGCTGGCCAAGCAGATGCGTCCGATGATGGAGCAGGATTCGCGGATCGGTCCGGTGCTGGAGAAGATTACGCAGCAGACCTTCCGCGCGTCGGAGATTGTGAATGGTCTGCTGAACTTCTCGCGCACCGGCGGCAGCGAGTTCGGCTCGGTCGATCTGAACCGGCTGCTGGGCGACACGCTGACGCTGGTGGAGCACCAGTTCAAGACGGCGCAGATCCGGGTGGAGACGGAACTGGACCGAGAGCTGCCACGCATCCAGGGCAACGAGGGCAAGCTACAGCAGGTGGTGCTGAACCTTCTGTTGAACGCTCGCGACGCCATGCATGGCTCGAGCGACGGGCGGATACGGATTGCCACTCAGCAGAGGGCGGGACGCGTCACTGTGGTGGTCGAGGACTTCGGCGCAGGGATCGAGCCGGAGCATCTGCATCGCATCTTCGACCCGTTCTTTACCACCAAGGCCAAGCCGCGCACGGGGCAGCACAAGGGCACCGGGCTGGGCCTGGCGGTGAGCTACGGCATCATGCAGGAGCACGGCGGCAAGATGCAGGTGGAGAGCGTGGTGGGCGTGGGAACGACCTTCCGGCTGGAGTTTCCAGCGACAGCGGCGGCTGGCGCGGGCAGGAGTGCTGCGGGCCCGTCCGCGGAGATGCCGGCGGCGGCGGAGAGCACTGCAACCGCGACGGCGGAGAGCACGGATGCTGACACTGGCAAGCCACGGAGCGTGGTCCATGTGTAGAGCGGCGTTTCGATCGATGTGTGGAGTTGAGGCTGGGGCCGGGATCCGAATCGGCTGTCCAAGCAGAGGGTTGAGAACCGATGTCTGAAGCGACTGCTGCCGTGAACGCGGAGGCGACTGAGCCACGCCAGATGGGAACGGACGCGCGCGTGGTTGGCCCGGCGCGCATCCTCATCCTCGACGACGAGGTGGCGATCCGCGAATCGCTTGACGCTCTGCTCAGCATGGAGGGCTTCGAGGTCACGCTGGCGGTGGACGGGCCGACGGGCCTGGAACAACTGGCGGCCAGCGAGTTCGACCTGCTGCTGCTGGATCTGGCGCTGCCGGGGGAGAGCGGCATCGACCTGCTGCCGCGCATTCTGGAGATGCAGCCACAACTGCCGGTGATCATGATTACGGCGTATGGCAAGGTCTCGAATGTGGTGGACGCGATCCGCGCGGGCGCGGAGAACTTCGTCCAGAAGCCGTGGGACAACGAGAAGCTGCTGGCGGACATTCGCGCGGCCATCGGGCGGCATCGGGCGGAAGAAGAGCTGGTGCAGTTGAAGCGCGCGCTGAAGCAGCGCTACAACTTCGAGAACATCGTGGGCAAGAGCGAGCCGATGCTGCACCTTTTCGACCTGGTGGCACAGGTAGCACCCAGCCGCTCGACCGTGCTGGTGCAGGGCGAGAGCGGGACGGGCAAGGAGCTGATCGCCAAGGCGCTGCATGCGAATTCGCCGCGCCGCAACAAGCCGTTTGTGCCGGTGAACACAGGCTCGGTGCCGTCGGAGCTGCTGGAATCGACGCTCTTCGGCCATGTACGGGGCGCGTTTACATCGGCGGTCGCGGCGAAGAAGGGACTCTTCGAAGTGGCCAACGGAGGCACGCTGTTTCTGGATGAGATCGGGACGATGGGCATGGACATGCAGGCCAAGATCCTGCGCGTGCTGCAGGACCGGCGCTTCATGCATCTGGGCGGCACCGAGGAGATCCAGGTGGACGTGCGCATCATCGCGGCCACCAACGTGAATTTGCAGGAGGCGGTGCGCGAGGGACGCTTCCGCGAAGACCTCTACTACCGGCTGAATGTGATCTGCCTGGAGCTGCCGCCACTGCGCGCGCGCAGGCAGGACATACCGCTGCTGGCGTCGCACTTCCTGAAATTCTATGCGGACGAGAACGATGTTCCGGTGCCGACGCTGGCGCCCGACGCGATGCGCATCCTGATGGACTACGAGTGGCCGGGCAACGTGAGGGAACTGGAGAATGCGATCGAACGCGGCGTGGTGCTGACGACCACGCGGACGATCACGCCCGACCTGCTGCCGGCGTCGCTGACCGGCAATACCTACTCGGCAAGCCTGCTGGACCATCGGCCGGACACGAGCCTCTTCGACCTGATGGAGGAGATCGAACGGCGCATCATTGCGGACCGGCTGGAGCGCTGCCACTGGAACCAGACCGAGGCGGCCGAGTACTTCAAGATTCCGCTGAGCACGCTGAACCAGAAGATCAAGCGGCTGAATGTGGAGATCAAGAAGCGCGTGCGGGATTAGAGCGGAACCAGAGTAACAGTGCCCAAGCGAAGAGCATAGAAGGTGGCTTTTTCTTGAGGAAAAAGCCACTCGGAGGGATTGCCCCCGGGTATACCTACTCTGATTCCGCTCTAGCGCCGCACAAGACTGACCTCAGCGGCTGAAGCCGCAATACAAATGCGGCGTCCACGGCATACTTCGGCTACACTCAGGCAGGCTCGTGAACCAATGCCCATAAGCAAGATGGATTGCATCCGTAGTCTGCCTCAATGGCGCGATACAACAGCAGGAATCGACTTTGTGGCCTGGAATCAAACCACTTCAAGTGCAGGCCGGACTTCTGGCACTGATACAATCGAGGTGCGCCGGGATGGCGGAACTGGCAGACGCAGCGGACTCAAAATCCGCCGATCGCAAGGTCATGGGGGTTCGACCCCCCCTCCCGGCACCAAGAAAATAAAAGAGTTACGCCGTATTCGCTTGTAGCGACCGATTGGTCGCCGTCTTGACTGTGCCCGATTTTGTGCCCACCCCCCAGACGCTTTGCGCCCTTCGCCGTGGCCTTCGCCGCGTCCGATTGGGCCTGTATTGCCCTGTTGAAAATCCCCTCTATCGTGTCCGTCTGAGTATGAACGTACCGCTGCGTGATGGTGATGCTCGAATGTCCGGCGATCTTGACGAGGGCGAATACATCGCCGTTAGTCGCCTTGCCGAGCCGGGTCAGAGCGGTATGGCGCAAGACGTAGGGCACGAATGCGGCAACTTTGGAATCCTTGAGCACACGGGTGTGCTGATCCTTCGCACCGTCCCCGTCAGATGGGCTTCGATAGGCCCCGTGGGGAAGACCCAACCGTCATCCGGTGAACCTTGCGCCTCATGGCGGGCCTTCAGCGTGGCATGAACGCCCGGCGTCATGGGGAGGATACGACGGGCCGCCTTGCACTTCCCGTCTACCACGCGGATCAGGCCGGTACCGTCTTCACCGATGAATAGGTGAGGCAGCGCAACGCGAGGCGAGCCTTTCGGTTTGCGTTGATTCTGAGTTTATCCCTGCCCGCGCAAACTGCCATGCGCCGGTCGCTATAACGAAGAAAAGCTGTTCGCGCGCCGTGCGGCAATGGGTGTTCTTGGCCGGTATGACCACAGCCCTCTTTGCTTTAGCGGGTTGTGTGGGCGGCTCGTCTGGGGCGCTGGTTACAGTATCCGGCATGGTCTCCTCCGGCGGGACAGGTTCGGCTGTCCCAATCTCTGGGGCAACCGTCTCGATCTACGAGGCTTCGCTTGCGCCCATTTTTTTCCCCGATCCGTGGGGTTCGGCCCCACGCATTCGGTTGCCAGAGGAGCCTTGTGCATGGCCCCATCGATGCTTTGCCAGCGCCAGGCGATGCCCTCCATCTCGTCGTATTCGGCGAGTCCGGCCTGCCACAGGCGGAGAAAAAAGCCAGCGCGTTGCCATCGTTGAAAGTGTGCGTGAACCGCGCTGGCACTACCGAATTCACGCGGCAAGGCCTTCCACTGGCAGCCCGTACGCAACACATAAACGATGGCGGAAAAGATCTGTCGGGCGGGAATCGGCTTGCGTCCCGCGCCGGGTTGTCGACGATACTGGCGTCCGTCAGTCCGGGTGACGACGGGAACAAGCGGCTCCACTCTGGCCCAAAACACATCCGAAACTGTCCATGATTTCACCCAGACATCGTATCAATTATTTACGGATAAGTTCTAAGTCCGACGTCGGCGAGGAGGGATTAGTCAATCCATATGCCGTCGGCAAACTCGCAGCGGCTTCAGGTGGTCGAAGAAGTCGGCCACATCTTCGGCAGCGCCGGGAACTGGACGCCATGCGGAAGTCTGGGGCCCCAAACGAGTGCCGCGCCGGACCCCGTTTACAATCGACACTGTGGACACCTCAACCATCGTCATTCTGGACTTCGGCTCGCAGTACACCCAACTGATCGCGCGTCGCATCCGCGAGTTCAACGTCTTCTCCGTGGTTCTACCCTGCACTGCACCGATCGAGCAGATCCGCGCGCTGGCGCCTCTTGGTCTGATCCTCTCCGGCGGCCCCAGCTCGGTGTACGACGCGGACGCGCCGGCCGCCGATCCCGCGCTGCTGGCGATGGGCGTTCCCGTGCTCGGCATCTGCTACGGGCTGCACTTCATCGTGCATCACCTGGGCGGGCGGATCGAGCCAGCTCCCGCGCGCGAGTACGGACATGCGCAGGTGGAGGTGATCGCAGAGACGGCGCTCTTCGGCGGACTTCCCTCCACGCTCGACGTATGGATGAGCCACGGCGACGAGGCGAAGGCCCTGCCCGCGGGCTTCATCCAGACCGCGAAGACCGCGAACGCGCTGGCGGGAATCGCGGACGAGGCGCGTCGCATCTGGGCCGTGCAGTTCCATCCCGAGGTGGTGCATACGCGGCAAGGAATGGAGCTGCTGCGCAACTTCGTGCTCGGCATCTGCGGCGCCAAGGCCGACTGGACGCCCGAGCACTTCATCCACTCCACCGTCGAGCGAGTGCGCCAGCAAGTTGGCGAGGGGCACGCGATCTGCGGACTGAGCGGCGGCGTGGATTCGTCGGTCGCGGCGGTGCTGGTGGCGCGGGCGATTGGCGACCGGCTGACCTGCATCTTCGTCAACAACGGCGTGCTGCGCAAGGATGAGTTCGCCAAGGTGCAGAAGACGATGCGCGAGCAGCTTGGCCTGCGCGTGGTCGCGGTGGATGCGAGTGAGCGATTCCTTGCGAAACTGGCCGGCGTTACCGAGCCGGAGAAGAAGCGCAAGGCGATCGGCGGCGAGTTCATCGCGGTCTTCGACGACGAGGCGAAAAAAATCTTCGAGTCGGAGAAGGGATCGACTCGTTCCGGCGGCAAGGAGGTGGCATGGCTGGTGCAGGGCACGCTCTACCCCGATGTGATCGAGTCGTCGAGCGTCAAAGGCCCTTCGCAGACCATCAAGAGCCACCACAACGTCGGCGGGCTGCCGGCGAATATGAAGCTGAAGCTGATCGAGCCGCTGCGCGACCTCTTCAAGGACGAAGTCCGGCGCATCGGGCGCGACCTGGGAATGCCTGACGAAATCATCGAGCGCCAGCCGTTCCCTGGGCCGGGACTCGCGGTGCGCATCCTTGGCGAGGTGACAGCGGAGCGGGTAGCCCTGCTGCAAGAGGCCGACGCGATCGTGGTCGACGAGATCAAATCCGCCGGACTCTATCGCAAGGTCTGGCAGTCGTTCGCCGTGCTGCTGCCGGTCAAGACCGTCGGCGTGATGGGCGACCAGCGGACCTACGCTTATACCTGCTGCGTGCGCGCGGTACACTCCGAGGACGGGATGACGGCGGATTGGGCTCCGCTGCCCTACGAGGTGCTGCGCGCCATCTCCAGCCGCATCGTGAGCGAGGTGCGCGGGATCAACCGCGTGGTCTACGACATCACGTCGAAGCCGCCGGGCACCATCGAGTGGGAGTAGTGCTGGCCGCACGGGCGGTTGCGGTGAATTGAGCGCGTTATTTCGCATTTAGTTCGTCTTGCGTTCGCCCCCTCCCCCTGCCATCCCCCTTGGCGGCGGATGGGTGCGTAAGTGGCTTGTTATGTGGTGGCCACAGGAAAAACTTACATAGTGAAACATTTAGGAGCAAGCTGCCTGGAATCAATCGGTTACGTGGGTTGTGGCTAGCCAAAAGATTGATAGCGTTGAAGTTGCGGATAAAATATTCAGGACATAAGGGTAAGGGTGAAAAAGAGGCTTTGGCGCGAGTGGATCCGGCAAAAGATTGATCCGCCGCGAGTTGCGGCTAAAACATTGATTCGGTGCGGCTTGCATCGGTTCTCCTGAGGGTGCAGCGGCGCAACAAAGGCAAATACGGAGATTCTGGCTTCGCCAGAATGACGACTCCTGGGGCGGTTGCGCCAGAATGACGGCGCGTGCGGGAGTTGCGGG
>DAIRTY010000062.1:0-3661 GCA_036803645.1 Acidobacteriaceae bacterium
AGCGCCTGCATGCTGAGATCATGCTTGTCCTTGGCGAAGATGCCGCCGGCGAATCCGCTGGGATAGCCGATGTCGTCGACGATCCACACCTTCATGTCGCGCTTCTTGGCCTCTTCGACGAATTGCTTGAAGAAGGCGAAGTACTCCGGCGTCAGGTAGGTCGTCGTCATGCCGCCGCCAGCCTGCGCCGCCACCGCATGAAAGCCAAGGCCCTTCATGGTGTCGAGGTCGTGCGCCAGGCTCTGGATGGTCACCGCGCCATTCATTCCGAAGTAGGGCTCCGGCCCGTACTCCGACGGAGGCGTCTGCCACGCCAGCTTGACCTCGGTCGCGGTTGGCATCTGCACCTTTTGGAACGAATACTTCGCGACGGTCGTCTGCGCAATGCAAGGCTGGGCGAGCAGTGCCAGTACACATGCAACCGCTCCAACGGCACACGGGACGCTTCCGTGCCGAACAGATGCCGCAAAGTGAGATTTGCGATCGTTTTCAGTTACAAATCGAGTTTTCATCGGTAGCTCCCCAGTGTGACGCGCAGCAAGGCTCCCTTGCCGCTGAAGTTCAATCCGTTGTCTGTCTCATCGCCGTTCCAAAGCCGCAACGGAACCCACGTCGTTCCGTTGTAATGTCCCTCTTCCACCTTCAGCAACTGCGTCTGCTTGCCGCCGGAGTGTACCGGCAACGCGAACTGCACCCCGCAGTCGATCCCCGCCACCAGAAACTCATTCGCGCCCAGCGACGCCACCACCGCGCGGCCCTCATGCAGCCCCTGTGGGTTGTTCGACGACGGGAATAACACCTCCGCGAGCCACGCCTGCTCGCCCGCCCCGCCGAACTCCAACTCCTCCTGCGCGATTCCGTTCTCCTCCACCGCCGTCTGCACCTTGCCCGCAAACTTCAGCGCGGCCAGCTCGCGGTCGAACGAGCCAAGCAGCCGGAAGCTATCCACCTGCGCCTGTAGCTCCACATCCATCGGCTCGTCCACATGCACTCCATCCAGTCCGAAGTTGGCGAACCCGACCGCGCCTTCGCCCAGTGCATAGAAGAGATTTCTCGCATAGCTGGAGGCGCCGGGAAACGCCCCCAGTCCCAGGCTCTCAGGAATCAGCAGCGGATTGCCGTGCTGGTGAAACTCCTTCATCACCGAGCGGTAGCGCTCGCTGTTCGCCACATAAATGTCCGGCGCAAGGATGTCGATCGACTGCGCCGTCGCCTTCCAGATGGGGAACATATTGATCGTCGGCCCGCCGCTCGGGTAGTCGTCGCCCGGAACCGTGCTGATGAGATAGGCGCGCGGACTCTTCAGCCAGTTGTTGACGTACATCGGCAGATGTAGCTCCTTCTTGCCTGCCTCCGCAACCGCGTTGATGTACCGCGCAACGCTCCACGCCGCGAAGCTCTCGTCCGCGTCGTCGCCGAAGACCTGCGCCCAGCTTCCCGGCTTCTTGCCCAGCGCCTTCACCAGTTCCGCCGGAACCGGTGTGTCGAAGATCGCCTGCGCCATCGGCGAGAAGTCGCGCACCAGGCCCAGCGAGCCCGACTCATTCTCCACCTGCATCATGATCACAGTGTGCTGCGGATCGGCCTGCTTCAGATGCCGCATCAGTGCGGCGAACGCCGTGCGATCCGCCTCAAGGTTCGCCGGCGCATTCGGGCTGAGCACGTCGATCGGCACGCCCGCCTTCGACTTCATCCGCGGATAGCTCGCCGTGTCCGACTTCACCCACTCGGGCGCATAGTGCATCTTGCCGTTCTTCCACGTCCCGAACCACAGCAGCACTAGCCGCACCTTATGCGCCCGCGCCTGTTCGAGGATCGCATCCACCGCGCTGAAGTCGAACCTCCCCTTCGCCGGCTCCATCTGCTCCCAGTACACCGGGACCTCCAGCGTATTCAGGCGCATCCGTTCCACCGCCGGCCACACTGCCTCCAACTGCTTCGGCCAGCCGCTGGAGTTGTTCACCTGCGCGCCGAGGATGAAGTAGGGCGCTCCATCCACCATCAGCGTCGCCCGCCCCTGCTCTTCCACCAGCTTCGGCATCTCCTGCGCGCGCACCTGAATTGGTCCGATCCACCCTGCCGCCAGCAGCAACAACGCGCCTGCCGCGCCTGCCTTCCACTCAACCCGCAACCTGCGCATCCAATCTCTCCCGGCGTGAAAAATCTCGCAATCCAACCCAAAGCGTTATACATCGCCAGAACAACCTTTGGGAACGCCAGCAATGGCAGATCGCCCAGCCCGTGGACAGATCACAGGAGAAACACCACTGCGCGACTGGACTTACACTGGATCATAGGCATCCCTCTCCGAATGACTCCCCAATCCAACTCCTCCACGCCACGCGCTCCGCTGCACTTCCTTGGGCTGGCTTGCGCCATCGGCGTCTCCACCATCTACTTCAACCAGCCGCTGCTGGTGGAGATGGGCAAGACCTACGGCGCGCCTGCCGGCCGCGTGATGTACGTCTCCGGCGCGACGCAGGTCGGCTACGCGCTTGGGCTCCTACTGTTTGTTCCGCTGGGCGACCTTCTGGAGCGCCGCGCGCTGATGATGCGCATGTACGCCGCCGTGGTTGTAGCGCTTCTTCTGGTCTCCCTTGCGCCCACGCTGGCCTGGCTGATCGCGGGCAGCGTCGTGCTGGGAGTGGTGGCCTCGGTCACCCACATCGTGGTCCCCATCGCGCCCGACATGGTCCCCGAAAAAGCCCGCGGACGCGCCATCGGAACGGTGATGATGGGCCTTCTGCTTGGCATTCTGCTTGCCCGGACCTTCGCCGGATGGGTCAGCCGCATCCCTGTGCTCTTCGTCTACGCGCCGCGCTTCTTTCCCAAAGGGGCCTTCTGGGTCACCGACGGCTGGCGCTATGTCTTTATCATCGCCGCGCTGGCGAACGCGGCATTTCTTCTTCTGCTCGGCCGCGTGATGCCCCGTCTGCCGCCCAAACAGCAGATGCGCTACTCCGACGCGATGCGCTCCCTGTGGACGCTCTTCCGCACCCAGCCGCTGCTGCGCGAATCGAGCCTGATCGGCGCACTTGTCTTCGCCTCCTTCAGTTGTTTCTGGACCACGCTGGCCTATCTGCTCAGCAGCCACTACGGCCTCGGCCCGGGCGTCGCGGGCAGCTTCGGGCTGGTCGGCGCGGCAGGTGCGTTGGCCGCCCCAATCGCAGGCAGGCAGTCCGACAAGCTCGGCACGCGATGGGTGCTCACCATCGCAATCAGTCTTCTCGCCTTCTCCTACGTGCTTCTGTGGGCTGGCGAAAGGTCCGCCATCCCGTTTGTGTTGCACATCGCCATACTGGTGGTCGGCGTCATTGTGTTGGATATCGGAGCGCAGATGGCGCAGATCGCCAACCAGACGCGCATCTTCGGCCTTGTGCCCTCGGCGCGCAGCCGCTTGAACACCGCCTACATGACCATCTACTTCTCCGGTGCGGCGGCCGGCTCGGCGCTCGCAACCGTGGCCTGGGACCACTGGCGCTGGAACGGCGTCTGCGGACTGGCACTTGCGCTGATCTCGCTCGCCGGCCTCTGCCACGCGCTCGGCACACGAACCCCCACCCCATTCAACCCTGACTCCCGCAGCAACCACCCCCTCGATGCAGTCCTCGAAGCCTAACGCGAATCGCTCCTGCTCCGCGAAAGAGAGTTGTCATTCTGA
>DAIRTY010000062.1:3761-5386 GCA_036803645.1 Acidobacteriaceae bacterium
GAAGAATCCCCGCATTTCGTCCGAAGCGCGATACAGTACCACCTCAGTAAAAATGATCGAGAGCTGCCAGTCTGCTTATCGCTTCAGCAGGTCCACCGGCTGATTCACGTCCTCAATCCGAAAATAACTGCCCAGCCCCGGATGCCGCTTGGCCACTGCGCGATACATCTCCCAGGCCACGCGCCGATAGCTGAAGTGGCCCGCAACTCCGCTGCGCAGCTCGGCGATGTAGAGCGCCTCGGCAAAGTCCATCTTGAACACCGCCCGCACGCGCGTCCCCAACGGCAACAGGTACGCGGCAGCCTCCGGCCCAGCCGCATCGCGCAGCGCGCGGTAGGCGGCGTGCGCGGCATCCATCGCGGCGGTGTAGGTCCGGTCGAGTCCCGCCTCGGCGAGCGTAGGTTGTCCTGGGCACACCGGCGTCTCGTAGCCGTGCGCGTCGGTGTAGGACTGGATGAGCTGCACGCAGCGGCGATGGCGGTGCATGTCGCGGAAGCCGCCAATGTCCATCAGAATGTCGAACCGGAAGCTCTGCCCGGCGGAAAATGCGCGCGGCAGCTCGTCGTGCGGGCCGCGATGTTTCATGCCGAGCGCGACAATCTCCGCAATTTTTCGTGAATCCAATCCAGCAACCGTGCGCTGAATCTGCCGCCAGGAGTAGTGGCTCTCCGCGTACAGCAGCGAAGTCGCAAGCTCAACCTCGAGCGATCCTGCGTCCTCCACCAGATCGACTACCGGCGCGTCCTCGATCGCCTGTTCACTCATCAGCTCAGCGGCGGCCTGGCGCATCTCCGCGCGCGTCGCAATGGCGTACTCATTGGCCGCGGAGTACTTCACCAGCGTGGGCGCGGTCTTCACCGGGCGCAGCAGCATATCGCAGAGCCTGCTGCCGCAGGTTTTATCCACCGAGCCAACCTCCTCGCACAGAACGCGCGCCTCGTCGTGGCTGACATTCCAGGCCGGCGATGCGGCGGCAGCTTTGAGTTTCTCGCCCAGGCTGCGCACCTCGGCAAACTCGCTCGCCAGCAGCCGCGAGATCTGGTTCTCCAGCGTGCGTGCGCTCACGATCTGCCCCAGCGATGTATTGGTCGCCAGTGGCAGCAGGTAGCGCGCCACATCGAAGGCCCGCGCCTTCAGCGTGCGCAGGTAGGTCTCGTCCTTCATCTCCGCGGGCTGCGCAATCGCACGCTTCAGCGCCTCCAGCATTCCCGCGCTGACGCGGTCGTAGGCCGCAAACAGCGCCTCGATCGATGCCGTGTAGCCAGCCGTCCGCTCGCCCAGTGCGGGCGTGAACCAGCCCGACTTGCGGAAGTTCTGGTAGCGCGTGCTGCGCTCCTGCCCGTCCCATCGCTGCTCGTCCACCAGCGCGACGGCCGCCAGCAGCGACAGCCGCTCGATGGCAAACGGAATGTGCGCCAGGTCGGCGATCGAGCGGTGCCCGTACTGGAAGTAAAACGTGTTCAAAAACTCTTCCGCACGTTGCGAGCTGATCTCCGCCAGCGACTCCTTCATGCTCAGCGACGAGCGCGAGTACTTCGCCATCGCGTAGGCCAGCACCTCGGGGTCCGCGCCCTGAATGGCGTAGACATCGGTCTGCTTCGCGGCAGCGGCGGTTGGTGGAGCGG
>DAIRTY010000062.1:5486-9337 GCA_036803645.1 Acidobacteriaceae bacterium
CCCTGAATGGCGTAGACATCGGTCTGCTTCGCGGCAGCGGCGGTTGGTGGAGCGGGAGTCTCGGCGGATTGCTTCGGGTCGGCGGCGGCTGGCAGTTTATCGGGCATCACCCTGCAAGGATATGTCATCCGGCGACCTGCGCACTCCAATCCCTGTGGATGAATCGAAATGGATTCGTATAATGAGGCGGGTAGATGGAAGGAAGACATATGAGTTCACTGGCAGGTCGAGTTGCGTTGGTAACGGGAGCGTCGCAGGGCATCGGGCGCGCGTGCGCGCTGGCATTGGCAGAGGCGGGAGCTACCGTGGCGCTTTGCGCGCGCAACCAGGCAAAGCTGGCCGAGGTCGCATCCGAGATCAATGGCGGGGCGGCGCGAGCGGCCGAGGCAGCGGGCGAGATGGACGACGCCGCGGCGATATGCGGCGGGGCTGCCAGCGCGGGCGTCACGGAGCCGGTTGCCGGCTCGGCGTATGTATTCGCGCTCGACCTCAGCAGCGAGCAGTCGATCACAGCCTGCGCCAAGGCCGTCATCGCCCAGCTCGGCAAAGTGGAGATCCTAGTCAACAACGCGGGCATCACGCGCGATACCCTCACCCTGCGCATGAAGCGCAAGGACTGGGACGACGTGCTCGCCACCAACCTCACCGGCGCATTCCTGATGACCCAGGCCGTCATGGGCTCAATGCTGAAGGCGCGCTGGGGACGCATCATCAACATCACCTCGGTCGTCGGCGAGACCGGCCAGGCCGGGCAGGCCAACTACGCCGCGTCCAAGGCGGGCCTGATCGGACTCACCAGGTCGCTGGCGCGCGAGCTGGCCAGCCGCACGATCACCGTGAACGCCGTCGCGCCGGGGTACATCGAGACCGCCATGACCGCCGTGCTCACCGACGAACAGCGCACCGCGATGACCTCGCAAATCCCCTTGGCGCGCGCCGGCACCGACCGCGACATCGCCGCCGCCGTCGCGTTTCTCGCCTCTGAGGAGGCCGGCTTCATCACCGGCCACACGCTGGACGTAAACGGCGGAATGTACATGGGGTAGAGGTACAAGGTTCGAGGTACAAGGTTCGAGGTTCGAGGCTAATGAGCAATTGACCGCTGGATTATCTTTGTTTTCAATCAACAACCAGCAATCAACGACCGGCAACTTACTCCAGTGCTATTAACATAACCGATAGTATCTTTGCTGGTTCACAATCGGCCTGGGGTTCAAGTAGTGCTTCAAGAGAAGTGCTCTATCTGGCTCCCGGTGAACCTTGGCGGGTACGCGAATCGCGGCGGCGCACAAATTAGATATTGACCGTACCGCGTTGCATGTTTACTTTGTGGCTAATGGCAAACATGCAAACACTTCCCACGCCGCTGAACAGCCTTCCTCCCGTGGCCACTATCGCGATGAGCATTGGGGCCACAATCCGCGCCTATCGACTGCAAAAGGGGATGTCGCAGGGAGACATTGAGAAGCGGACCGGGCTGTTGCGCTGCTATCTGTCGCGGGTGGAGAACGGGCATACGGTGCCGTCGCTGGAGACACTGCAGAAGATCGCATACGCGCTGGACCTGCAACTGGCGCAGTTCTTCTCCGATCAGACGGTCAGCCAGGACATGTCCCCACTGCATCTGGGCGAGGATGAGATCCGCTTCCTCACCCAGATCCAGCGCTACTCGGCGCGTCTCTCGGAGAACGACCGCAAGCTGCTGCTGGCGATGGTGCGCAAGTTCGCGCAGACCACACTGGTATAGGCACTTCGTGCGGTCCTCGACGCTTCGCGTAAAGACAAAAGCAAAACAGAACAGATCTGGGGAGCTACTGGTCTCTAAGGGGCGAAGTGCGCGATGAAGTAACCGAAGAGCGCCAGAATGAGGCAGGCACCCATAAAGGTGCTTCGTTGGCGTTCGAGATAGCGTTCGCGGCCGGCGGTCATGCGCGGTACCAGCGGGACGCCCAGCGCCAATCCGCTCAGGAAGCCTCCAATGTGCGCCGAATTGTCGATGCGGATGCCGACATTGACGAATATTGTGCTGAGCCCGATGACCAGGTTGATGAGCGCGAACTTGATGACGCTGCTGCGTAGTCTGCGCAGTTCCCCCCACGGGAACGGCAGGCGGCGGTTGCTCAGCAGCACGATCAGGATTCCCGCGATGCCGAAGACCGCGCCCGACGCGCCCGCGCCCACCTGCATCAGATAGCCGGGATCGTGTGTTCTCAGCGTGAAGACGACGTTCCAGGCCATGCTCAGCAGGTTTCCCGCAATCCCCGTAATCATGTACACGGCGACCATTCCGTAGGGGCCGATCAGCGGCTCGCCCAGAATGCCCAGGTTCCATAGGCACCACATGTTGGTAAGCAGATGGATCAGCCCGACATGCACGAAGGTCGCGGTCAGCAGGCGGTACCATTGGCCGTGCAACACCAGCCAGGTGACGTTTGCGCCGTAGTGCAGCAGATCGTTTTCCGTGGGGCTGCGCGGGTCCACGCCGTGGGTGACCATCCACAGGTAGACGGCGATGTTGATGGCAAGCAGCAGGTAGGTTCCAGGGGCGGAGCGTGGGTCCCACACACTGTACTCGCGCCGCCGCCGCGCCTGCTCGGGCGAGTACGCCTCGGCGGGTGCGTACTCCTCGGCCGGTACGGTGGAGTCGGCGGGAGGAACAATCTCGCCTTCGAGATGCGACTGCGTGGAAGACATGGCGCTACTTCTACGCTAACCCATTTCCGTTGTCCGCGTGTTGAAACGATCGCAGGATCGGGCACGAACCTGCACGAATCGTCTCAAATTTGAAGCGGACCGGAAAGACAATCGGAGGTCAGGCGGCGTTCTTCATGATGCGTTCGCGGATGTGCGGCGGAATGCGCTGGATTGCGTCTGCCACCAGGCCGGGGATGGGCGTAGCGATAGCGACCAGCACCCACAGAGTCAGCGAGATGACCAGGCCGGCAATGGCCGTTGCCTCCAACGAGATCGTGATCGGTGTGTGGTACAGGTGGCCGTGCAGGCTGCTGCCCAGGTGCGCAATGGCCTCGATGCGGTGCAGCACAGCCGCGGCCAGCAGAAAGGCCATTATCGACAGCGAGCTCACGGAGATCAGCAGCACATCGATAGTGCGCGCCAGATGTTGGCGGCGGCGGCACTGGGCGCACTCAGACAGGTGATGGTCGTAGTCCGTGCGCATCGCGGGCGAGACGCCTGAGACGTCGTATCGCCAGCCGGCCAGAATGTCCCCAATGACCGGGTCGGTGCAGTGCGGTTCGTCCACGCGACGCGATCTGGAAGTTCGTGATGCGAAATTTAACATAATGTTATAAACACCATTCTAATTGACTTGATAGCGCAAAACCGGGAAAAGAACAAACTGGACCGGATTCTGTCACAACTGCACAACAACGCGAAGAGACCTGACAATCGCTCTCTTCCTGCGTTCAAAACATTGAATCAAAATAAGTTAGAGATAGATTGGGGTGATCGGGGCAGCTTGCTGGGCGAGTAGAACGCGGTTGCCCAGCAGCCTCCCGCGTTCTCGAATGGCCTCTTCGGCCGAAAGCAAGGCAAGCTCCGGAGCGTTGTTGGTCTCTGACAGGTGGCCGAGGACGATGTACGTGGCACTACCGTCGTAATCGCGGCTGAGGAACTCGGCGGTTGCGTGGTTCGAGAGATGCCCGACCCGCGACAGCACGCGTTGCTTCACCGCCCAGGGGTAGGGGCCGTCCTTCAGCATCTCCAGGTCGTGGTTGGATTCCAGCAGCAGCACGTCGATCCGCTCCAGCGCCCGCTTGACGTTGGGCGGCACATAGCCCAGGTCGGTGGCAAAGGCGCCCAACCCAGTGACGTTGCCGCCGGGGCGCTTG
>DAIRTY010000063.1:0-9299 GCA_036803645.1 Acidobacteriaceae bacterium
CCGTAGATGGCAAGAAGATCACCGCGGCCGCAGGCTCGCTGCTGATTGAGGTGTGCAAGAGCGCGGGCATCGAGATCCCAGCCTTCTGCTACTACCCTGGCCTGAGCCTGCAGGCGGCCTGCCGCATGTGTGTTGTGCGGCAGGAGAAAGTGCCGAAGTTGCAGACCGCATGCACCACGCAGATCGCCGAGGGACAGGTCTTCTTGACCGACACGCCGGAGGTGATCCAGGCGCGCAAGGCCACACTGCAACTGCTGCTGGGAAACCATCCGCTGGATTGCCCGGTGTGCGATGCGGGCGGCGAGTGCGAGCTACAGGACATGACCTTCAAGTACGGCGCGGCGGACAGCTTCTATGCCGAGCCGAAGAACCATCGCGAGGAGCAGAAGTGGTCGCCCGTGGTGTACTTCGACCGGCCGCGCTGCATCCTGTGCTACCGCTGCGTGCGCACCTGCGGCGAGGGGATGGACGTCTTCGCGCTGGCGGTGGAGAACCGCGGCTCGTCGTCGATTATCGTACCGAATGTGCCGGCGCAGCTCACGCCCGACTCGCTCGCGCGCCTGGACTGCGAGCAGTGCGGGATGTGCATCGACGTGTGCCCGGTGGGCGCGTTGACGAGTGGAACGTATCGCTACAAGACGCGGCCTTGGGAGATGAACCACGTTGCTACGATCTGTACGCACTGTGGAGATGGTTGCAAGACAACGCTGGGCGTGCGCTCCACCTCCGACGGCTCCGAGATTGTGCGCGGAGACAATCGCGACAAGTCCGGCATCAACGGCGACTTCTTATGCAACAAAGGGCGTTACGCTTTCGATTTTGCCAACAGCCGAAAGCGAATCACGCAGCCGCTGGTACGGCAGGCGAATGGCGAGCTGAAGGCTGTGAGTTGGGAAGAGGCGCTTACCTGCGTTGGCAGCAAGTTTACCGAGCTGCTCGAAACGCGCGGCGGCAGGAGCTTCGGCGTGATCGGCGGAAATCGGCTGACCAACGAAGAGGCATACCTTCTGCAGAAGTTCGCGCGCTCCGTTCTGCACACCAACAACATCGACCACCACCGCACGGCAGACTATGTAGCCTTCGCGCAGTCGCTGGCTGGGAGCACAGGACGCGCGGCATCACTGCGCGAGACGCTCACCGCGAAGGCCGTGCTGCTGGTTGGCGGAGATCCGACGAACCAGAGTCCCGCGACCGCATGGAACCTGCGCAGCAATGTTCGCCTCAACGGAGCAAGGCTCTACATCGCGAACACGGCAGAGATCAAGCTGCGCCGCCAGGCCAGGGCCTTCCTGCACGTCGCGGAGTATGGCTACAGCGCGCTCGCGGCGTATCTCTCTGGCGACGACTCCAATGCCTACGCAGCCTCCGCCGACAGCGCAGCGCTGTCAAACTTCCGCGATGCGGTCAAGAGCGAGGAGTCGCTGCTGATCCTTATCGGCAACGAGCTGCGCGGCGCGGAACTCAAGCGGCTGATCGACTTCGGCCTTACGCTGCCCGGCGCGAAGTTCGCGCTGCTGGCCGACTACGTCAATTCACGCGGTGCCTCCGACATGGGTCTGCTGCCCGACACGCTGCCTGGCTACACGCCCATCGGCCCCATCGACACCCAGGACCCCAGCAGCCGAATTGCCCTGGAATACAGATCCCCCACCTCGCCCGGCCTCGATTTGCTGGAGATCTTCGACGCCGCCGAGGCAGGCAATCTCTCTGCGCTGTACGTCGTCGGCGCGAATCCCGTCACGCGCTACGATGTCGATCCCGCTACGCTCAAGAAGACCTTCGTCGTGGTGCAGGAGATGTTCCTCACCGAGACCGCCGCGCTGGCCGACGTTGTGCTGCCTGCCGCAAGCCTGTATGAAAAATCCGGCTCGGTGACTAATAGCTACGGAGACCTGCAGCAGGTAAAAAAAGCCGCAGACCGCGCCGGAGTGCGCAGCGACTTCGAGCTGATCGTACGCATTGCCGACAAGATGGGCGCAGATGTCCGCAAGCTCGTCCCCTTCGGCGCAGGCGTGCGCGCGGACATGGGCCAGACGCGCGGCGCGCAGTCGGGCGAGGCCGACCGTCATGCTGTGTGGCTGACCGCCAACAACCTGGAGCCGCGCCTCAGCCCGTTCGATCCCACGGCGATCCTCGATGAGATTCAGCGTCTGGTACCGGGCTACAATCTGCTGCGGCTGCAACTGCTCGCCGGCAACGACCAGCACCTTTCGCCCGCGGCCGCGCCCATCCGCGACGAAGCGGGCCTGGTGCAGATCAGCAACCGCCGCGACCTCGTGCTGCCCGCCGGCGACACGCTTTTCACCTCCGGCTCGCTTGGCCGCTATTCGGCGATCCTCAACGACTTGCAACGCTACAAGCCACGGCAATCCCTTATCCAGATCAACGAACAGACAGCATCCGAATAGAGACCGAGAGAGACCTTGACCCACCTGACCAACTTCGAACTCTTCCTACTCCTGAGCGTGCTCAAGGTCGCGGTGGTGCTGGTGATTACGCTGCTGGCTGTGGCCTACACCGTGCTGCTCGAGCGCAAACTGCTGGCGCGCATGCAGAACCGCTGGGGCCCAAGCCGCGTCGGGCCGTTTGGCCTGTTACAGCCGCTAGTCGACGGGGCAAAGAGCTTCCTCAAGGAAGATATGAACCCGCTTGCCGTGGAGCGTCCGCTGTTTATTCTCGCACCCATCATCGCTCTCGGTTGCGCGCTGATCTCAGTCGCAGTGGTGCCGTTCGGCGCGGTCACGCGCGTCGATGGCGTGGACCTCTTCCAGATCGCCAACGTCAATATCGGCCTGCTGGTCATTCTCGGCATTACGTCGATCGGAGTCTACGGCATCACGCTCTCCGGGTGGTCGTCGAACAATAAATACTCACTGCTCGGCTCACTTCGTTCCACCGCGCAGGTCATCAGCTACGAGTTGGCCCTCGGCCTCTCGCTGGTCGGTGTCGTGCTGCGCGCGCAGTCGCTCAACCTGCGCGTCATCGTCAGTAGTCAGTCCGCCCACGGCGCTCTCTCATGGAACATCTTTGGCGGCTTCCAGATTGTCGCCTTCTTCATCTACCTAATGGCCGCCTACGCCGAGACCAACCGCGCGCCTTTCGACCTGCCCGAGGCCGAGAACGAACTGGTCGCCGGCTACCACACCGAGTACAGCTCCATGAAGTTCGCCATGTTCTTCATGGCCGAGTACGCCAACATGATCACTGTAAGCTGCGTCGCCACGCTGCTCTTCTTCGGCGGCGCATCGAGCCCTTTCGGACACATTTTCGACGGACTGCTCAACACACCGGTCTTTAACGCCATTTTTCCGGTCTGCTGGTTTGTTGTTAAGGTCTTCAGCTTTCTCGCTCTTTACATCTGGGTGCGGGGCACACTGCCGCGCTTCCGCTACGATCAACTGATGGGGTTCGGCTGGAAGTTCCTGCTGCCGCTCGCCATGGCCAACATCATCGCCACCAGCTTTGTTCTTGCGATGCGGGGCTGAATCCGCACTGCCTTACAATCTCTAGAACCCGATAGCTGCTGCACCCGGCACTAAATGGCCTGTCTCAGCACGCATCAACGCAGGATGGACGGAACCTCATGCAACTGGCACTCTTCATCATCTTTGGCGCACTGGCACTGGGCGGAGCACTGAACCTGCTCTTTCAGCGCCATCCCATCCACAGCGCGCTGTCGCTGGTGGTGGTGATGATGTCGCTTGCAGTGCTGTACTGGTCGCTGGGCGCGGAGTTTCTGGCAGCGGCACAGGTCATCGTCTACTCGGGCGCCATCATGGTGCTCTTCGTCTTTGTCATCATGCTGCTGAACGCCGGCAAAGAGGAACACACGCAAGGCAGCCGCGCGGCGTACGCGGTTGGGTTCCCCGGCGCCGCTGCCATCTTCTGTCTGCTCAGCTTTGTCTTTCTCTCCGAGCGCGGCGCGCTGATGAACTCCAACATCGGCGGCGACCTGAGCAATGGCTTGGACAATATCGCCCAGGTCAGCGCGATGCTCTTCACCCGCCAATTGCTGCCCTTCGAGGTCACCTCGGTCCTTATCCTTGTAGCCATCCTGGGTGCAGTCGTGCTCGCGCGGAGGGAACAATAGTTATGCAGAGCATCTCAATCGCACTGTTCGTTTCCGTTTTCTGTTCGCTGATTGCGTTGGGCACCGCGCTCTTCGTGGTCTTCAGCCAGAAGAAGGGTGGACAGAAATGATGGTCCCCACCGCCTACTACCTCCTCCTCGCCGCGATGTTGTTCTCCATCGGCATTGCCGCGTTTCTCATCAAGCGCAACGTGATTACGATCTTCATCTCCATCGAGCTGATGCTCAACGCCGTCAATCTGACCTTCGTCGCCTTTGCTCACATGTGGCACCAGGTGAGCGGACAGATCTTCGTCTTCTTTGTGATGGTGGTCGCCGCCGCCGAGGCCGCGGTCGGACTCGCCATCATCATCTCCATCTACCGCACGCGCCAAACGCTGAACGTCGACGAGCTCGACCTGATGAAATCATGAGTCCCATGCCCGCGAGTACCATCTGGTTCATTCCGCTGTTGCCGTTGGCCGGCTTCCTGATCAACGGGACGCTGGGGCGAAGGCTGCCGCGCGTCCTGGTCGGCACAGTGGCGCTGCTCTTCACCGCGCTGCCAGCCGCAATTGTCGCGTGGCTGTGGGCTACGATGTGCGCGGCAGGCTCGCCCGACGCGATCGAAGTGGTGAGTCGTCCGTGGATTGCCATTACCGGATTCAGCGTGAGTTTTGCGTTCACTGTCGATCACCTGACTCTGATCATGCTCGCCGTGGTCACGGGCGTTGGCTTCCTCATCCACATTTATTCGGTCGGGTACATGGCGCACGAAGAGGGCTACTGGCGCTTCTTCGCGTATCTCAACCTCTTCATGTTCTTCATGTCTGTGCTGGTGCTGGCCGAGAGCTTCCTGCTGCTCTTCGTCGGCTGGGAGGGTGTGGGTCTCTGCTCGTACCTGCTGATCGGCTTCTACTTCAAGAAGAAATCTGCGGCTGACGCGGGCAAGAAGGCATTCATCGTCAATCGTATCGGCGACTTCGGCTTTCTGCTGGCGATGTTCCTGCTGATCGTTCACTTCGGTAGCCTGAGCTTCACGCAGGTCTTCAGCACCATTGCGCAGCATCCGGAGTGGCAGCAGCAGGGTGCGCACTTTCTGCCCGCCATCTGCTTGTTGCTGGTTCTGGGTGCAGCGGGCAAGTCCGCGCAGATTCCACTCTATATTTGGCTGCCCGACGCGATGGAGGGGCCCACGCCGGTCTCCGCGCTGATCCACGCAGCAACGATGGTAACGGCGGGCGTCTACATGGTCGCGCGCTGCCATGTTCTCTTCAATAGCTCGCCGCTTGCTCTCACTGTAGTCGCGATTATCGGCGCGGCGACTGCAATCTTTGCCGCGTCAATTGGCATGGTGCAGCACGACATCAAGCGAGTGCTGGCCTACTCGACGATTTCGCAACTCGGCTATATGTTCATGGCCTGCGGAGTGGGGGCTTACGCCGCCGGGATATTCCACCTGCTGACTCACTCATTTTTCAAGGCGTTGCTCTTCCTCGCCGCCGGCTCCGTGATTCACGCGCTCTCCGGCGAGCAGGACATGCGCCGGATGGGCGGCTTGCGCACGCGCACGCCCATCACATTCTGGTGCATGAGCGCGGGCGTCTTCGCCATCGCTGGCATTCCACCATTCGCCGGCTTCTTCTCCAAGGACGAGATTCTCTACCGCACCTTCGCCTCGAACAACCCGCTGCACATCGTTCTGTGGCTGGTTGGTCTGCTTACCGCGGGAATGACTTCGTTCTACATGTTCCGGCTTTGGTTCAAGACATTTTTCGGCGAGACGCGCATTGAGCAGCAGACGAACGCACATCACAGCGTGCACGAGTCGTCCTGGGTCATGCTGCTCCCGCTGGCGATTCTCGCGATTCTTTCGGTGGTTGGCGGATGGATCGGCATTCCCGCCGCGCTCTTCGGCAGCAACCGCATCGAGCACTTCCTGGGTCCCGTCTTTGCAGGCGGAGCAGCCAGCGAAGCTGTCGCATCGACAACCGGCCACGGCCTCGAACTCGCCCTCACCCTCGTTTCCGTTCTGGTTGCGGTCGCGGGCTTTTATACCGCCTATATCTTCTACTTCGAAAAGCCAGGAACCGCCGCCGCGCTCGCAGAGCGTCACCGGCCTGCATACAATCTGGTCAAGAACAAGTACTGGGTGGACGAGTTCTATAGCGCATTTCTAATTACACCGCTGCTGATGTTCACGCGCGGCATTCTGGAACTCATCGTAGATCACGGAGTTGTCAACGGCTCCGGTCAGGCGGCAGGAGCGGCAACACGTGGCCTGGCATGGATCGAGCGCAAGCAGATCTCCGGCAACATCCGCTCGTATGCTGGATGGCTGGCCATCGGGGCGGCCGCTGTGATCGCCGTCATGATCTTCGGCAACTCGATGTGGGGGACACGATGAATATCGACCATATCATTCTGACCCTCATCGTATTTTTACCGCTGGCCGGCGCTCTGCTGCTGGCGCTGCTGCCTGACCGCGGCAAGACGATGCAGTGGGCCGCACTCGCAGTCACGCTGGTCACCTTCGCGCTCACGCTGCATCTGCCGTTCCACTACTCGTACGCGAGCCAGCCGGGCAGTTTTCAGTTCGAGCAGAACATTCCGTGGATCGCCGTGCCCGCCATTCGATACCACCTCGGCGTCGATGGCCTGTCGATGTGGCTGATAGTGCTGACCGGTCTGCTTGCGCCGCTTGGAGTGCTGATCTCATGGCGCGCCATCGGCGAACGCAAGAGGCTCTTTTATGTTCTCTTCCTGCTACAGCAGGTTGCGATGATGGGCATCTTCGTCTCGCTCGACATGTTTCTCTACTATGCGTTCTGGGAGATGTCGCTGGTTCCGATGACGATTCTCATCGCCACCTTTGGACGCAGTGAAAAGCGCCGCCGCGCGGCTATCAAGTACTTTCTGTATGCATTCATCCCCTCCGGACTTCTGCTGGTCGCAATGCTGTGGCTCTACGCGCAGACCGGAACCTTCGACCTGCCCACGCTGGCCGCTCTCGCCGCCGAGCACGCAATATCGCCCAATGCAGCCGCACTGTGGATTGCGTCGCTCGGCTTCCTGGTGGCCTTCTCCGTTAAAATCCCCGTCTTTCCGCTGCATGGATGGCTGGTCGATGCCATCTCCGAAGCGCCAACCGCGGCCGTGATGGTGCTGGCCGGCAAGACCGCGCTCTACTCCATCCTGCGATTTTCGTTCACCATCTTTCCAGAGCAGTCGCATCGCATCGCGCCGCTGATGATCGCGCTCGCGGCCATCGGCATCGTTTACGGCGGCCTTTTGGCGCTGGTGCAGAACGATCTGAAGAAACTTGCAGCGTACTCCACGCTGGGCCAGCTCAGCTTTATCGTTCTCGGCATCTTCACCTTCACCATTGCGGGACTGGACGGCGGCATCTATCAGATACTCAACGAGAGCATTGCCGGAGCAGCCCTCTTCATGCTGCTGGGCCTGCTCTACGAGCGTTACGGCACCTATGACATGCGGCAGTACGGCGGGCTGGCGCAGAAGCTGCCATGGGTGGCAACGATGTTCGTCCTGGTGACGCTCTCCATCATCGGACTGCCCATGCTGAACAGCTTTGTCGGCGAGTTCCTCATCCTCTCCGGCTCCATGCAGTCCCCCTTTGCGCATCATCACCTGTGGACCGCGATAGCGGCTACCGGAGTGATTCTCAGCGCGGCGTACATGCTGCGCATGATCCAGCGCGTCTTCTACTGCGATCTTGGGCCGAAGCCGCAAGCGGTCGCCGGATGGGATCTCGACGCACGCGAACATCTGGCGCTGTGGCCCGCGGTCGCGCTCTTTCTTGCAATGGGCCTCGCATCGCCGCTATGGATGCGCGCCATCGACAGCTACGGAGCTTCCGCTGCCAGTGCCCAGGTTCTGAATCGAATCACTATTCCGCTCTGTGACGACACCCACCCATGCCGCATGATTCTCGCAGCCACTCCAGCGAAGGAGGTCCGATAAATGTCCACCAACCTCCTCGCGCTGCTGCCTGAGTACGTACTCACCCTCACCGGCGTTCTTATCATGCTCATCGAAGCGGTGCTGAAGCCCGGCACAAGCCGTAAGCCGCTGGGCTGGCTGGCCATCGCGGGCACAGCGGCCACCGGCTTTATCAGTTGGTATCAGCTTCGCCTCGGCATACTCACCGCATTCAGCGGCAACATTCAGGTCGATGCCTTCAGCATCTTCTTCCACCTGCTCATCGCTGCAGTTGTCGTCGCAACGCTGCTCGGTTCGCTCGACTACTTCGATGGTCACGCAAGCCATGCGGGCGAGTATTTCGCGCTGGTCCTGTTCGGGGCTGTGGGCATGATGTTGATGACCTGCTCGGTCGAACTGCTAATGGTCTTCATCGGGCTCGAAATCTCGTCGATCTCGACCTACATCCTCGCCGGCTTCCGCAAGGGACACGGCACGGCGGTCGAAGCCTCGATTAAATATTTCCTGCTTGGCTCGTTTGCCACCGCGTTTTTCCTTTACGGCATCGCGCTGGCCTACGGCGCAACGGGTTCGACATCCATAGCCGCCATCGCCGCCGGCCTGGGTGCAAGCGCGACGCCGCGCATGGCCTTACTTGCTCTGGGCATGATGCTGGTCGGCCTCGGCTTCAAGGTCTCCGCCGCGCCCTTCCACGTCTGGACGCCGGACGTCTATCAGGGCGCGCCCGCGCCGGTCGTCGGGCTGATGTCCACCGCGCCCAAGTCCGCGGCCTTCGCCGTTCTTCTGCGCATCACCTTCTGCGGATTTCCGCAGATGCAGCACCGCTGGTCGCTGCTGATGTGGGGCCTGGCCGCGCTTTCGATGACCATCGGCAACCTTGGCGCGCTGAAGCAGACCGACGTGAAACGAATGCTGGCCTACTCCAGCATCGCGCACGCCGGATACCTGCTGGCCGCCTTCACGGCCTTTCCGCCCGCAGGCATCAGTGCTGCATGTTTCTACACCGCAGCCTACGCCGCGATGAACGTCGGGGTCTTCGCCGTGGTGACCCAAGTGGGCGGATACAAAGAGACGCTGCGCAGCTTCAAGGACTATCAGGGACTCGCCATGCGTCGACCGGTGCTGGCCGCGCTGCTCGCCTTCTTCCTGCTCTCGCTGATCGGGATTCCCTTCACCGGCGGTTTCTTCGGCAAGTTCTACGTCTTCAGTGCCGCGATCCAAGCTGGCCATGTCTGGCTCGCTGTCATTGGTCTGCTCAACAGCGGCGT
>DAIRTY010000064.1:0-9278 GCA_036803645.1 Acidobacteriaceae bacterium
TCGCCGGACGGCGGCAAGGAGGGGTTCCCTGCCGTCGCCCAAAGTGCAAGCGGCGAGGAGGGGTCCTCTGCCGCCAGCGAAGATTCGGGCAAGTATTTCTTCGTCCCCAAGCTGTGCAACCACTGCGCGGATTCGCCCTGCACACAGGTCTGTCCGGTGGGCGCCACCTTCATCTCGCCCGACGGCGTGGTCCTGGTGGATCAGACCTACTGCCTGGGTTGCGCCTATTGCGTGCAGGCCTGTCCGTACGGCTGCCGCTACATCCATCCTGAAAAGCAGGTCGCGGACAAGTGCACGCTCTGCTATCACCGGATCACCAAGGGCCTGACCACCGCCTGCTGCGAAAACTGCCCAACCGGCGCGCGGCAACTGGTCGACCTGAAAGATCCCAACGACCCCATTCACGCATTTCTGAAGACCCACCACGTTCAGGTGCTGAAGCCGCAGATGGCCACCGGCGCAAAGGTCTTCTACAACGAACTGGACGGTTCAGTCCGCTAGTACAGGTGCTATCGAAGATGAATTGTCATTCTGACGCTGAGCTTGCCGAAGGGGAAGAATCCCCGTATTGCCGCTCGCTGCAACCGCGGAACAGGAGAACAAGATGAACGGTGTGGAAGGCTTCATGTATCCGAACGAGATCGCACTCCAGTGGAGCGTGCTGATCGTTCTCTACCCCTACATCACGGGGTTGGTGGCGGGCGCTTTCATTCTGGCGTCGCTCGAACGCATCTTCAACGTGGAGGCAGTAAAGCCCACCTACCGGCTGGCGCTGCTGACCGCGCTGGCCTTTCTTCTCGTCGCGCCCCTGCCCCTGCAGCTTCACCTCGGCCATCCCGAGCGCTCGCCGGAGATGTACTTCACTCCCCACGCCACCTCCGCCATGGCCATGTTCGGCTTCGTCTACCTCTGGTACCTGATGGCTGTTCTGGTCTTCGAGATCTGGCTGGACTACCGCCGCGACATCGTTCTGCTCTCGCGGTCCACCACCGGCTGGCTGCGCCGGCTCTACCGCATCATGACGCTCGGCTCCCAGAACATCAGCCCGCGTTCGCTCGCCATCGACCGCAAGGTCGGCTGGATCGTCACCCTGGTCGGCATTCCGTCGGCCTTCATCCTGCATGGATACGTCGGCTTCATCTTCGGCTCCCTCAAGGCCAACCCCTGGTGGAACTCGCCCCTGATGCCGGTGGTCTTCATCTTCTCCGCCATGGTCAGCGGCATCGCCGCGGTGCTGCTGCTCTACATGGGCACCACCAAATGGCGCAAGCTGCCCATCGACATGCCCTGCGTGGACACCATCGCCATGTACCTCTTCTACATCTTCATTCTGGACTTCAGCCTGGAGATGCTGGACCTGATCCATCGCGTATACGAGGCGGACGAAAGCTTCCGCAGCCTGAACTTCATGGTCCACACCAGGCTGTACTTCTCGCAGATCGTTCTCCAGATCTTCATCGGAACACTGACTCCGATCATCTTGTTAGGGATCGTTCAGGTCACCAAGCTCCCCGCCCTCATTCGCAGGCGCATCTACGTTGTCTCCGGCTGCCTGGTGCAGATCGGCATCTTCGCCATGCGCTGGAACGTCGTCATCGGCGGCCAGTTGTTCTCCAAGAGTTTCCTCGGATACACCACCTACAAGATGAGCCTGGTCACGAAGGAGGGATTGTTCGTAGCGATCGCGTTGACCATTCTCCCGCTCTGCATTCTGTGGGTGCTGCTGAAGCTGCTGCCGCCCTGGCCGGACAAAGAGCACGCCCCGCTTCCCGCCGCAACCCCGGCGCAATGACGATGGCCTGAGCGCGCAACCTCGGCGACCCGCACCCGCCGCTTGCCGCATCGCATTGTCGCAGTCCTGCGCAATGCAAACGCGCTATGCTGAAGGCTGTGCCCCTCACCGCAACATCGCAGAACCAAACGCAGCCGCTCGCGGCGCCTGCGGCCACGGCCCCGCCACCAGGCATGCTCGCCGACTACGCGACGCTCTTCAAGGTACGCGTCACTACCATGGTGCTCATCACGTCGGCGGCGGGATTCTACCTGGGCAGCCTGCGCTCTGGCATCAGTCCGTTCAACGTGGGAGCGGTCAAGGCGCTGGCCGGCATCGCGGTCGTCACCTGCGGGGCAAGCGCGTTGAACCAGGCGCTGGAGCGCAGGACCGACCAACTGATGCGCCGCACCGAAAACCGCCCCATGGCGACAGGCCGCATCGGTCTGGCGCACGGACTTATTGTCGGGTTCCTGGCGGTCATCCTCGGCTCCATCTACCTGGCCCACGCCACCAACCTGCTCACCGGCACGCTTACGCTGCTGACTGCGGTCGGCTATGTTGCGATCTACACGCCGCTGAAGCAGGTCAGTACCATCAACACATTCATCGGCGCGTTCCCCGGCGCGATGCCTCCGCTGATCGGCTGGACCGCCGCGCGCGGCCTCATCGAGTGGCCCGCAGTCGCGCTCTTCGCCATCCTCTTCGTCTGGCAGTTCCCCCACTTCATGGCCATCGGCTGGATGTACCGCGAGGACTACGCGCGCGCCGGAATCCGCATCACGCCCACCATCCCGAACACCCGCACCGCCGTCCGCTCCACCGTCGTCCAGGCGCTCTTCTACGCCGCGCTGATGCTCCCCGTCAGCCTGTGGCCCTTCGCTCTGGGAACGACCGGGTTGCCCTACGCCATCGCCGCCGCCGTGCTGTCGCTGGGCTACCTCGGGTGTACCATTCGCTTTGCGCGGATCGGATTTGGAGAGGCGGCCCGCAGCCCGCTCCTGCACGACGCCGTCGCTCCCTCGCACCGCCAGCCCGCGCGCGACCTGCTGCATGCATCGATTATTTATCTGCCGCTGCTTCTCGCCGCCATGATGCTCGACGCCCGCGGCCGCCTGTTGTTCTAAACTCAGCACGGAGAGTCGAACCCATGCCCATCAACCACCCCAGACCCGCCAACCTCCGCACCCCGCCCAGCGTCATCCTTGGCATCCTTGGCCTCTCGGCCGCGGCCAGCGCACTGATCTGCTGGCTGGTCTACTTCCACGCTCCCACCGACGTTGCCGGGACGCAGTTGCGCTGGCTGCCGATGGTCAACGCCGTGCTCAACGCGCTGGCCACCATCGCGCTGGTCACCGGCCTCCGCGAGATCCGCGAGTGCCGCATCCTGCACCATCGCGCCTCCATGTTCTTCGCCTTCCTCTTCTCGTCGATCTTTCTCGTCACCTATCTGGTCAACTTCACGCTGCACGGCGAGACGCATCTGCACATCGCCCACACCGGAGCGCTCTGGTATAGCTACGCCTTCGTGCTCTTCTGTACGCACATTCCGCTGGCCATCATCGCGCTGCCCATGATCCTCATCACGTTCTTCTACTCGCTCACCGGGCGCTTTCCGGCGCACAAGCGGCTGGCCCGCTGGACCTTCCCCATCTGGCTCTACGTCTCGGTCTCGGGCGTCTATATCTACTTCCTGCAAGCCGTCATCCGCTGAATGCTTTTTGTCATTCCGTAGCGTAGCGGAGGAATCTGCTTCTTCTTTTGCTGTTGCCTTTGCCCCTGTTCCCTGTTCCCTGACCCCTGTTCCCTGCTTTATGCAACCAGACACCCGCCAACTCTTCCGCATCGGCCTCGCGCTCTTTGTCAGCGGAGCGATCGCCGCCGTGCTTGCGCTCACCGTCTGCGGCGGGATGGGCCACCAGGGCCCGCGCACCAACTCCGGCTGGCTGGCCCTGATGGTCGCCATGGCCTGCCTGCCCCTGGGCACGCTGACCCTCGCCCTCGCCCTCGCCAAACTCGCCGGAAAGCGGAAGAAATAGCGAGTCAGCAGATCGGCAAAGCAACGCACAACCTCTGAAGGGGCCGTTCTTTCGCTGACTCGCTAACTTGCTGACTTGCTAACTCGCTGATCTGTTATTCTCATCCTTCACAGACACAGCACCTCTGGAGCGTAGACAAATGGCAAAAGGCGTCAACAAAGTATTTCTCCTCGGCAGACTGGGCAAAGACCCCGAAATGAAGGCCACGCAGGGCGGCATGACCGTCGCCAACTTCACCCTCGCAACATCAGACCGGCAAAAAGACGCGCAAGGCAACTGGCAGGACCACACCGAGTGGCACAACCTGGTGGCATTCCAGCGAACCGCCGAGATCGTCCGCGACTATTGCAAGAAGGGCTCGCAGATTTTTGTGGAAGGCAAGATCCAAACCCGTTCCTGGGAAGATAAGGAGGGTCATAAGAAGTACTGGACCGAGATTCTGGTGAACGATCTAAGCCTGCTCGACAGCAAGGGCAGCGGCGGCAGCGGCGAAGGCGGCGGCAGCTACTCGAAGTCCAACACCGCCAGCTACGGCTCAAGCGCCGCGCCTGCCACCCCCGCAGCCCAGCCCGACTACGCCGACCAGGGCATCACCGACGACGACATCCCCTTCTGAGCCTAGTTGCAGCGGCACTCGATTCGTCGCGATCCTCTCGCAATGAGCGGGGTTCTCGCTGACGCGCGGGAACGGCTACACTAAACCCATGCTTGACGAAGCCACCTTCCGCCGCGAATCCGAGCGCGCTCTCGAATCGCTGAAGCAGGCCCTGATCGCCGCCGAGGACGCCAGCGGCAGCTTCGAGTTCGACGACAACAACGGCGCGATGAATGTCCTCTTCGAGGACGGATCGAGCAAGTTCGTCGTCACGCCCAACACGCCGGTGCGGCAGATCTGGATCTCGGCGCTCTCCACCAGCTTCAAGCTCGACTGGGACGAGGCCGCCGGCGCGTTCGTGCTTCCCAAGACCGGCGAGCCGCTGATCCGGCTCATCGAGCGGCTGCTGCGCGAACATCTCGACGATGCGTCGATCACGCTGGAACCGGTATAGACTGCTCTCAATCGACTCAACTTGAAACGCTGCGCCATGAGCGAGCAAACGGGGATGGACATTACGACCATGCAGCGGACGCTCTCCGTCGCCATCATCACCAAAAACGAGGAGGCGAACCTGGCGCGCACGCTGGCCAGCGTGCGGTTCTCCGGCCAGATCGTGGTGCTGGACTCCGGCTCGACCGACCGCACGGTGGAGATTGCGCGCGCCGCGAACGCCACGGTCTACGAGGAGCCGTGGGCCGGATTTGCCGCGGCCAAGAACTCGGCCATCGCCAGGTGCACCGGCGCATGGGTCCTGTCGCTCGACGCCGACGAGGAGCTCACCCCCGAGCTTCAGACAGAGATCGAGGCACTACTGTCTTCGGACCCTCCCGTCGACGCGTATTTCATCCGCCGACGCAACCTCTTCCTCGGCCGCTGGATCAGGCACGGCGGATTTTATCCTGACCCGAAGCTGCGCCTCTTCCGCCGCGCCTCGGCCAGCTTCACCACGCCGCCACAGTTTCAGGACCGCCCCGTCCACGAGACCATCGCCTTCGACGGCAGTGCCGCCACGCTCGACCATGACCTCATCCACCACGCCTACCCGACGCTGGAGAACTACATCGAGCACATGGACCGCTACAGCACGCTGGGCAGCGAACTGCTTGTCGGCGCGGGCAGAACCAGCCGCTCGTGGCCCGCGTTTGTCTGCAATGTTGTGCTGGTTCCGAAGCTGACATTTCTGTGGAACTACGTCTTCCGCCTTGGCTTCCTCGATGGCCGCGAGGGCCTGCTGCTGCACCTCTACCAGGCCGCGTACACCAGTTGGAAGTACGCCAAGGCCTGGCAGTCCGCGCGCACTTCGCGCCAGTCCTGAATCCGCGATCCTCTGCTGACTCGCTGACCGATTACGGCAGCGCCGTATGGGATGCGGCCGCGCTCAGCAGCGCGGCATACTTCCTGGGCATTGCGCGCCGCTTCATGTCGCGGCCAACCACCACATGCACGGTCTCTCCCTCGCACAGCAGCACGCCGTCCCCGGCGCGCAGAACACGGTAACTGAAGCGCACCACCGGCCCGCGCACACCGGTCACCGTGGTTTCGACGATCAACTCCTCGTCATATCGCGCCGGGGCCTTGTAGCGCACCGTGGCCTCCACCACGGCCATAAGGCAGTCCTCTTCGATCTCCATCTGCTTGTAGTCGAGGCCGCGCTGGCGCATCAGCTCCGCGCGGCCCACCTCGAACCACACCAGATAGTTCGCGTAGTAGACCACACCCATCTGGTCGGTCTCCGCATAGCGCACGCGCACCCGCGTCTCGCCCACGACCTTCCGCACAGCACCGTCTTTGCTCATGTATCCAGTCTACCGAAGATGGATTGCAACTCCACTTGAATCCCGACTCGCGAAGTGGCATCCTATTCACCTATGGCGTCCTTTTCGCTCAACGTATCGATTCCGGAACCCCTCAAGGCCTATGTGGAGGCCCAGGTCGATTCAGGCGACTACGGAACACCCAGCGACTATGTTCGCGAGCTGATCCTCGACGACCGCGACCGCCGGCTCACGCGACTGGAAGATCGCCTGTTGGAAAACCTGAAGAGCAAGCCGATCAACCTCTCGAACGACGAACTCGCCCAGGGGAACTTCGTCGATCTGTGCCGCAAGAAGCTGCGGGAGAACCGGTGACTGAGGCAGGCAGGCTGCGCCTCGTCACGCTCGAAGCTGCGCTCCAAGAGATCGTCGATCAAGCCGATTATTTCGAGCGGAAAGACAGCCCAGAGTCGGCCAATCGCTGGGACACGGCGGTTCATGAGGCGATTCAATCCCTCAGGGTTATGCCGCAACGAGGCTGTCCCTGCCTGCTCGTGGACTCCCAGCTTAAGGACATGCGCCATATTCCAGTGCCGGGATTTGACCGGTATTCCGTCTTCTATCGGGTAGCGGCCGATGCACAGAGTCTCACCGTGGTCGCTGTCCTGCACACAGCACGGGATGTCGCCCGTATCCTCGGAACACCGCGCACATGATCGGATAAAAGCATGACGATTCTCCAACCCACGGACGCGCTGCTGGTCGTCGACCTGCAGAACGACTTCTGCCCCGGCGGCGCGCTGGCGATCGCAGGCGGCGACGAGATCGTCCCCCTCGTCAACGCGCTTGCGCGGGCCTTCCCGCATGTCGTACTGACGCAGGACTGGCATCCTGCGGCGCACATCTCGTTTGCCAGCGCGCACCCCGGCGCGAAGCCGTATCAGAGCATCGCCGCGTCCTACGGCACGCAGTCGCTCTGGCCCGACCACTGCGTGCAGAACACGAGCGGCGCGAAGTTCCATCCCGCGCTCGATATTCCCCACGCTGAGCTGATTCTGCGCAAGGGCTTTCGCGCGGAGATCGACTCCTACTCCGCGTTTCTGGAGAACGACCACTTCACGCCCACCGGCCTGGCCGGCTATCTGCGCGAGCGCGGGCTGACGCGGCTTTTCCTCTGCGGCTTGGCCTACGACTTCTGCGTGCGCTTCTCCGCCGTCGACGGCACCGCGCTGGACTTCGAGTGCATCGTCATCGAAGACGCCACGCGCGCGGTCAAGCTCCCCGGCAGCATCGACGCCACCCGTCAGGCCTTCGCCGAAGCGGGAATCCAGCGCGCCCAGTCCGAAGAGATTCTCGGCGGCTAGCAACTCGTCGCAGAGTTCCGAACCATGACCACTGTTAACTGCCGTGGTTCCACTTTGGCTTTCTTCCTGTTTTCTTCGGGAATCATCGGCAATACCCCTTGACTCCGGCGATACCCGGTGTCACTCTAGGTGCATCGCAAACCTCCGTTATCGGACGTGAGCGCCGCGGTCCTTGCTCTGGGTCCGCCCGCAACTACAATTTATGGCAACCATGATGGCGTCCGTCGAACAACGGGAGGTGCTCCGTTGCGACTTCTGCAGTCTGGTGCAATTCCGCACAGCCAACTCGCTATGCCGGCGCTGCCACAAGTGTCTTGAGGTGGAGCTTCCGTTCGCTGAACCGGCCCCGCTCACGCTCGTTCCTCCGCAAACCGAGAAGAAGGATGGCACCATACAGGTTGCCACCGCGGTGCGCGATCTGCGCCACGTGCGCAACCTGTCGCAGCGCCAACTCGCGGCGAGGATGGGAGTGCCGCGCACCTACATCTCGAAGATCGAGAACGGCAAGGCGATGCCCACGCTGGGCTCGCTCGACCGCCTGGCGCGCGCGCTCAAGGTGGACATCAGCGCCCTGCTACGCGACGCCAACACGCGCCACTCCGACGAGACCGCCGTGCTCACCGCCGACCCCTTCCTGGCCGAGATCGCGGCATACACCTCGCAGCTCACCGAGCTACAGCGCTCCATCTTCCTCAACCACGTCCGCGAACTCGCCGCCGGACGCCGCCGCACCGCATAGGGCAGTTCCGCACCTCTCAGTCGCTCTGCGCGCCCGTGCGCGAATTCATTGCACAGGCCGAAGGGGGTATGCTAGTTTCATACCCTGCGAGGTCGCTTTCGCTTGAGAGAATCCACATCCAGGCCGGTCTTCCAACCCTGCTCCCGCCTCCACGAGCTCTCGGCGGAGGAGGCTGCGGTCTACCGCCAGCTCGACCCGCTGAAGATCCCCCAGCACGTCGCCATCATCATGGATGGCAACGGCCGCTGGGCAGGTAAGCGCGCCTTGAAGCGCTTCCTCGGCCACCAGCAGGGAGCAGAGAGCGTGCAGTTCGTCGTCGAGACGGCCTCGCGCATCAACCTGCCCTTCATCACGCTCTACGCCTTCTCGCTGGAGAACAACCTGCGCCGTCCCAGGTCCGAGGTCAACTTCCTGATGAAGTTGCTGCGCAGCTACCTGGTGGGCAACGTCCAGCGCATGAACGACAACAACGTCCGCATGGAGTACATCGGTCGCATCCACGAGCTGCCCAGCGAGGTCCAGGAGACGATGCAGTGGGCCACCGAGTCCACTGCCAAGAACACCGGCACGACGCTGACGCTGGCGCTGAACTACGGCTCGCGCTCGGAGATCGTCGATGCGGCGCGCTCGGTCGTCGCCGACCTGATCGCCGAGGCGCACCAGCGCGGATGCTCGCTGGAGGACCTGCTGCAGGTGGACGGCCTGGAAGCGCGCCTCGATGAGCACCACATCACCGGCGCGCTCTACACCCGCCTGATGCCCGACCCCGACCTGGTGATCCGCACCTCCGGCGAGCAGCGCATCTCGAACTTCCTGCTCTGGCAGATTGCGTATTCAGAGATCTTCATCACCGACCGCCTCTGGCCGGACTTCCGCGGAATCCATCTGCTGGAGGCGATCCTGGACTACCAGCATCGCGAGCGCCGCTTCGGAGGCCTGGGCGAGAGCTTCACCGACGAGGACCTGGACACGTTGCAGCCCGCCGCCGAGGTCGCCGAAGAGATCGTCGCCAA
>DAIRTY010000065.1:0-2839 GCA_036803645.1 Acidobacteriaceae bacterium
CGCCCAACCGAAACTCTCCATTCGACCGCGGCAGCAGGTCCGTCTTCATCCACGCGCCATAGCTCTTCAACGCCGCAACCACCGCCGCATTCGTCTTGGCGAACTCCGCCTTCGTCGCCGCATCGTTCGCCGCATCCGGCCCGCTCAGGAACGCGCTCGGCACATCGTTCTCGAAGAAGCTCGCGTCGCCGTCAATCTGTTCCAGCGCAATCTGGGTGGAAATCCGCGCCGGGTTCTTCAGGTTCTTGCGCGCCTCCAGCAACGCCTGCGGCATCAGCTTCTCGCGCTCCACCAGCGCGCGCAGCCGCGTGTTCGCCGGCGCGTATGGCCGCTCCAGAATCACGAACGCCGAACTGGTAATCCCCGAAGAGTAGCTGTCGGGGTTCTTCTCCCACCCGCGAATCACCTCCAGCGACAGCAGCTCCGAATGAATGTTGTTGAGCAGAATCTCGCGGTCCGCCGTTACGGGAGCATCGAGCGCGCCGGGGTCGATCGCCGCCACGCGTCTCTCAAATCCGTCCAGCGCCGCAACCTCCCGTTCCACCGCCGCGGCCGAGTAGTCCTCCAACTGCGAGTCGTACTGATGCAGTCCAGCCGCCGTCCCGCTGGTCGGCGAGAACTTGAAATAAACCTGAGAGAAGAATTGGTCCGAGAGATAGTTGAAGGTCTGCATGGCCCCATCCGATGATAGCTTCTGTGTCCGCGCCGCCGGCGCAAACAGAAGGGCCCCGAGTAGAAGCACGGTCGCTGTAAGTTTGTTTGTCATTGTTCTAAACAAAAGTCTACGTCAAAACCCTCCTTCGCAATGGTCCCTCAGGCTCCGGCTGCCCCGTCTCTCGTGTCTGAGAGATGGGCATCCACCGAGGTTCCGCCCCTCCAATGCCTCCTCGCACCCCTGGCCATCGCCTTCCCCACGCATTGAAATCTTCCCTTTTCCGGAAGATACCTAATTTGGGGTATATATATCCATCATTTCCGCTTGACTCTATCCAGATTTCACACTAGTCTTAGCAGGTGGCTAGACTCCCTTCGGGTTGAGTCGGTCACAACGAAGTCCACCCACTTCGTTGCTTTACCGGAATACCCACGCAACAGCCCCCACCGCGCTGCGTGGGTTTCCCTTTTAAACCCCCTGTTTTTGCGGACATGGCCGTCATCGCAGACCGGCCATGCTACGTTTACAGGTGGATTCCACTGGCATATTTGTTGCAGTTCACGCTTGACGCCAGGCCGCAAAGCCAGTAACCTCAATCCATGGGATTGGTGTATATCACAGCCTGCATGTGTAGCTGTTGCCTCTGTTGTATGGGCAAAAGCCGCTGCTGCGCTGGTCGATCCCCCATCTAGGCGAACTTAGAAATCGAGCCTTGGAATTCAGGAGCCCACGCATCGGCGCACAGCGCGATTCGTGGGCTTTTTCTTTTTGCCCCACCAAAGATCAACCACACAACAGAACAATCCCCAAGGAGTCTCATGGCAAACCCCGACAGAACCCGCCCCTCGAAGCCTCACTCCACGCACCGGCTGCCCATCAATGTTGACCTGCTCGCCGTCGGCATCGGTCTTGCGCTGGCCGCGCTCATCCGCTTCGGCGTCATCCACCAGATCGGCTTCTAACTCGCAACTCCGGGCCCCCGCATTCGCGCGAGTGCCAATACACCGGCCCCGCACTCCATCGATCCGCAGGTGCTCGCCCCATGTCCACGCAGACCATTCCGATGTCCATCGCCGCCGAAGCCCAGCTCAAGCCATCAAGCCTGATCGCCACGCTTCCCGGCGTTGCGCTGCTCTTCAGTATCGGCTTTGCGGGCAAGCTGCTGGAGCACGCCTTTACCGTCCTGCGCAGCCAGCACCATCTTCTGCTTCCGCAGATTGAGTACGTCCTCTGGGCCATCATTCTCGGCCTCCTCATCTCGAACCTCCTTGGAGTCGCGGCCATCTTTCGCCCCGGAGTCGCCACCTACGAACTATGGCTGAAGCTGGGAATCGTGCTGGTCGGCGCGCGCTTCCTGTTGCAGGACGTTCTGCACATCGGCGGGCTGTCGCTGGCGTTGGTCGCGGTCGAGTTGGTTCTCTCGCTCTCCGTAATGACGCTGCTCGGTCGCATCTTCCACCTGCCGCCCAAGTTGACCTCGCTGCTCGCCATCGGCTCGTCGATCTGCGGCGTCACCGCCATCATGGCCGCGCAGGGCGCCATTGATCCTGACGAAGAGGACACCTCGACGGCCATCGCCGCCATCCTGACGCTGGGCGCCATCGCGCTCATCACCTTCCCCGCCATCGGCCACCTGCTCCACATGGGCCAGCAGGCATATGGAATGTGGGCCGGCCTCGCCGTCGACAACACCGCCGAGTCCATCGTCACCGGCTCGCTCTTCGGGCCGGAAGCGGGCCGCTGGGCCATCCTCGCCAAGACCGCGCGCTCTTCCTTCATCGGATTCGTCGTCCTGGGCTACGCCGTCTACTGGGCGTCCAGGGGCCAGGCCAAGCACGTCGCCAACAAGCCGCTCTTCCTCTGGCAGAAGTTTCCCAAGTTCATCCTCGGATTTCTCGCCATCTCTTTCCTCGCCACCGGAGGATTCTTCACCCACCCCCAGCTCGACAGCCTCTCCAACCTCTCCCGATGGGCCTTCCTTCCCGCCTTTGCCGGTGTCGGCCTGCGCACCAACCTTAAGGACCTGGTCGGCCAGGGCTGGCGTCCGCTGATCGTCGGCGTGCTTGGCGAAGTTTTTATCGCCATCATCACTCTCGGCCTCGTCTTCTGGAGCTACAACCACGGAGTCGCCCGATGAATCCTGCCATTTTTTCATCCCGCGGTGCACTTATTTTGTCATCCCGC
>DAIRTY010000065.1:2939-9197 GCA_036803645.1 Acidobacteriaceae bacterium
TTGTCATCCCGCAGCGCACTTATGTTGTCATCCCGCAGCGCAGCGGAGGGATCTGCTTCTCTGCCGCAATCCGCCGCAGCCCGCTGTTGTCGCCACTAGCGAGAACACGCCGCACCACGCAGCTACATCCGGCCACCGCACATTCCAGCCACCAACCACACGCCGAATCCGCGCGCCAACACGCATCTACAGGAGAACCGCATGATCCGACGCACTCGCATCTCATCCATCGCAATCCTCGCCACCATTCATCTCGCCCTGCTCATCGCCTTTACAGCGAACTCCACCGCCCAGGTCGTCGGCGGAACCATCTCCGGCACAATCTCTGACTCCACCGGCGCGGCAATTCCCAACGCCGCCGTCCTCGTCCACAACGACGAGACCGGCAACGAGCGCCATCTCCAGACCGGGCCCGACGGACGCTACGCCGCGCCATCCATCCCCGTCGGCTCCTACACCATCACCGCCGACGCCGACGGCTTCAGCCAGCAGCGCCGCACCGCGATTGCTCTCTCTGTCGGCCAATCGCAGCTTGTCAACCTCGCGCTCCCGCTCACCGGCGTCGCCGAGACCGTCACCATCGAAGATCATCCCGCCATCGTCAACCTCTCCACCCAGCAGACCGCCGGCCTCATCGACGCGCGCCAGATCAAGGAACTCCCCCTCAATGGGCGCAGCTACGACCAGCTCATCACGCTGAACCCCGCCACCATCAACTACACCGCCCAGCGCTCGGGCTCCATCGGCACGTCGAACTCCTCGGTCGGCAATATGTTCGCCGTCAGTGGCCGTCGCCCGCAGGACAATCTCTACCTGCTCAACGGCGTCGAGTACACCGGCGCATCGCTCATCAACGTAACCCCCGGCGGTACCAGTGGCCAGCTCCTCGGCGTGGAGGCCGTCCGCGAGTTCAACGTCATCACAGACACCTACTCCGCCTCCTACGGCAAGAGGCAGGGCGCGCAGGTCTCCATCGTCACCGCCAGTGGCACCAACACACTCCACGGCTCGGCATACGAGTTCCTCCGCAACTCCTTCTTCGACGCGCGAAACTACTTCGACCCAGCCCATATCCCAGAGTTCCAGCGCAACAACTTCGGCGCATCTCTCGGCGGGCCGATCAAGCCCAGTCTCTTGGGAAAAGATAAGTTCTTCCTCTTCGCCAACTATGAAGCCTACCGACAGAACCTTGGCATCTCCGACGTCACCTTCGTCCCCGACACCAATGCACGCAACGGCCTCGTCCCCAACGCCACCACCGGCGTCCTCACGCACGTAACTCTCGGCTCTGGAGTCGCTGGTCTGCTCAACCTCTGGCCCACGCAGAACGGCCCCGAACTGCTCACCTCCGCCGGTCTTCCCACCGGCATTGCCGAGGCCTTCTCCAGCCCCACGCAGCACATCCGCGAAGACTTCGGCACCACCCGCTTCGACGCCAACCTCACGCCAAACGACCTGCTCTTTGCCGCCTACACCATCGACGACTCCATCGCCCACACACCCATGCAGGACCCCTACTCTCTGGTCGCCGAAAACCTCCGCGAGCAGGTCGCCAGTGTGCAGGAGCAGCACGTCTTCAGCCCACGCCTGCTCAATACAGCCCGCGCAGGCTTCTCCCGCGCCAGCTTCTACTTCCTCGGCTCCATCCCCGCTGACATTCAAGCCACCACACCCCCCTTCCTCCCTGGCAAGCCCACCGGCGCAGTCGTCATCGCCGGTTCCACCGCATCCAACGGCGCATCCACCATCACCACCGCGGGCGCAAACGTCGGCTCCAACAACAGCACCACGCGCAACCTCTTTACCTTCGACGACCACATCTACTACTCGCGCGGGCGCCAGCAGATCGAGGCGGGCGGTTGGCTGCAACTGCTCGAATCCAACGACAACCTCGCGCAGGACCAGTACGGCCAGGCCAGCTTTGCCTCGCTCACCACCTTCCTCCAGGGAACCATCAAGACCTTCACCTACGTCCCGGTCACCACCGAGCTCGGCTGGCGCAGCACCTTCGTCGACGCCTACCTCGAAGACACCATCAAGATCCTCCCCAACCTCGAACTCCGCGCCGGCCTGCGCACCGAGTCCACCGACGGATGGAACGCCTCGCACGGTCGCGCCGGCGTCTACGGCTTCACCCCCGGAGGCACTGGTCAATCAGCCGTCATCAACACCACGCCAACCACCGGCTCTGCTGGCCTGACCAACAACAACGCGAAGTTCCTGCCGGAGCCACGCCTCGGCCTCTCCTACGATCCCTTCTCCACCGGCAAGACCGTCCTGCGCGCCAGCTTCGGACTCCATCACGCCCTCCTCGACACGCTCGACTATCGTCTCGACCAGTCGGCTCCGTTCAATACGATCTACTCGACTTCAGGCAGTGTTGCAAATCCAACCTCTGGCGCGTCGTCCGTCTCGCCCTCCACCGTTCAGCCCGACATTCAGCCCCCGTCGGTTCTCGCGTGGACGCTGCGCATCGAGCAGCAGGTTGCGCCGAATACATCGCTCACCATCGGCTACGTCGGATCGCACGGCACCCACCAGATCCTCTCCGAGGACCTCAACGAGCCAGCCTCCGTCGTCGAACCCAACGGCACCATCTACTACGCCAACACCACCAAGCCCAACCCCGCGCTCGCCAACACCACAAGCTGGGTCTCACAGGGATCGAGTTCGTATAACGCCCTCGAAGTCGACCTCCGCCGTTCGCTGGCCAACGGCCTCACCTTCCGTGCCAACTACACTTACGCGCGCAACCTCGACGACGGCTCGGCCTGGAACACCAGCGTCTCAGCCAACACGCCCGCCTTCGTCGAGTACCCCAACAACCCCGCGCTCGACTGGGGTCCCGCCGCCACAGACATCCGCAACCTCGCCTCCATCAACGCCAGCTACGACCTGCCCTTCGGCAAGAATCACCTCTTCCTCGCCAACGCAGATCCCATCCTGAATAAAACCATCTCCGGCTGGACGCTCTCCGCCATCGCAACGCTGGAGTCGGGCTTCCCCTTCAGTCCGCAGCTAGGCTACAACCCCACCGGCTCGGGCGACTCGCGCAATCCGGTGCGGCCCAACGTCAACCCCAACTTCACCGGCTCGCTCTACACGAAGGGATCGACCGCACAGCGCGTCTCGCAGTACTTCAACCCAGCCGCCTTCTCCGCGCCGATCTCTACGCTTAGCGCCAGCGGCAGCATTACTGGCGGATACGTTGGCAACCTTGGACGCGACACCCTCACTGGCCCCGGTTACAACGACCTCGACCTCTCGCTGGCCAAGACCACGCAGCTCACAGAACGCCTGCGCGCGCAGTTCCGCGCCGAGTTCTTCAACATCCTCAACCACACCAACCTGCTCACTCCCGCCGAGACGGTCTTCGCCACAGCGCCCACGCTGCCCTCGGTTGCAGGGCTGCCGACCTATACTCCGCCGCCCGTCAGTCCCACCGCCGGAGTCATCACCTCCGCCGCCACCACCCGCCAGATCCAGCTCGGCCTCAAGCTCCTGTTCTAACCCATCACAATCAAGAAGGCCCACATCTCGCCTCAGATGTGGGCCTTCTTGTTGCCTCCGCAAATTCCGATTCCCGTTGCCGACTGATGAGCGCCGTCAGCCCATGGCATTGCAATCGGTTCAAACCAAATGTCCTGAGCTACACAATCTTCCCGATGCGTCCCATCCCTGCGAAACCTCTCTACTCAGGGGTTTGCAGCGACAGAAATAATGGAAACATCGCAATCACCATGAACAGCAGGGTCACTATCGCGTCATGCATTGTCGTTGTCTCAACTTTCGACCGGAATGGAAACCACCGGCCTTCCCAATATCGCGCCTCCCTCACGCGCAGCCCATCCCACCGAAGTACGCAGGCATCCCACCTTAGTTGTAGAGAACTCCGGCCCCGGATTCTGAGCGCATAACTCAGCCAGCCGCGGCCGGTGGCTGCCCAGGCAAGCTCTTCTTCCCCGAAAACAGACTGAGTACCGTCTTGAACAGCACATACAGCACAGGAATAAAGAAGAGGTTCAGGATGGTCGAAAACAGCATCCCGCCCACCACCGCCGTGCCCACCGAATGGCGTCCCATCGCTCCCGCGCCCGTGGCAAAGCACAGTGGCAGCATCCCCAGGATGAATGCGAAGCTGGTCATCAGGATCGGCCGCAGCCGCAACTCCGCCGCAATGATCGCCGCGTCGATGATCGACCGTCCGTGATGAAGCTGCTGCTCGGCGAACTCCACAATCAGGATCGAGTTCTTCGCCGAGAGCCCGATCAGCATCACCAGCCCGATCTGCACATACACGTCGTCGCTGATGCCACGCGCCGCCACCAGCCCCAGCGCGCCCAGCACCGCCATCGGCACCGCCAGCAGGATGATGAACGGCAGGAAGAAGCTCTCGTACTGCGCCGACAGCGTCAGGTAAACCACCAGCAGTCCCAGCCCGAAGATCAGAATCGCCTTGCCCGACGACTCCTGTTCCTCCAGCGCGAGGCCGGTCCACGAGAACATCATCCCCGGCAGCTTGTTCTTCTCAAACAGCCGCTCCATGTTCTGCAATCCTTGCCCCGAACTCAACCCCTCCGCCGGCGACCCGTCGATCTCCGCCGAGCGGAACATGTTGTAGTGGCTGATCACCTGCGGCCCAGAGGTCTCTGACAGCGCAACCAGGTTGTCCAGCGGAACCATCTGCCCGGCGTTCGAGCGAACATAATACTGCCGCAGATCGCCTGCGTTGCGGCGGAACTGCTCGTCCGCCTGCACATACACGCGGTACGAGCGGTTGTTGAAGTTGAAGTCGTTCACATAGCTCGACCCCATGAACGTCCCCATCGCCGACGTAATCTGCGACATGGGCACGCCCATCGCCTCCGCCTTCATTCTGTCGATGGTCACCGAGAGCTGCGGATCGTTGGCCGTAAAGTTTGTGTTCAGGTTCAGCAGTCCCGACGCAGGGTTCCTCGCCGCTGCAACCAGCGTATGCGCCACGCGATCGATGTCACTGAACGTATTGCGCCCGCCGTCCTGCAGAATGAACTGGAAGCCGCCAACCCTGCCGATCCCCTGGATTGCCGGTGGCTCCGCCGCAAACAGGATTCCGCCCGGAAGCGCGAGCAGCTTCTGCGAGAGCCGCACCACAGCGTCGTGTGTCGTGTGCCCCGACCCTAGCTTCGTCCTGTCATCTTCCGGCTTCAGCGGAACGAAGATGATGCCCGCGTTGGATGAGTTCCCCCCGGAGAGCGAGAAGCCCATCACCGCGAACGTCCCGTACACGTCCGGGTCCTGCTGCACAATCGCCGCGCCGCGGTCCGCAAAATCCGTCGTATAGTTCAGCGATGCGCCCGGCGGGGTCTGCACCATGATCATGAAGTAGCCCTGGTCCTCCGCCGGAACGAACGCCGTAGGCACATGGTTGTACATGTACACCGTAGCGCTCAGGCCCGCAATAAACAGCAGCAGAAACGCGTAGCGCCACTTCACCACCCAGGTCACAGCGATGGAATACAAGCTGATCGTCTTGCGGATGAGCGCTTCCACCGGGTCGAGAAAGACCGCCATCAGCCCGGTCGGGCGCGTCTCTGGCCGCAGGAAGACCGCAGCCAGCGCGGGCGAAAGTGTCAGCGCGTTGAACGCCGAGATGGCAATCGAGAACGCAATCGTCAACGAAAATTGTTTGTACAGAATCCCCGTCGTTCCTGGAAAAAGACTGACCGGGACGAAGACCGAGATCAGCACCAGCGAGGTCGCAATCACCGCGCTGGTCACCTCGGCCATTGCGACGATGGTCGCCTTGTGCGGGTCGTGAACGCACTCGTCCGTGCCCGCGACGGTCTGCCCCTCCAGATGGCGCTGCACGTTCTCGATCACAACAATCGCGTCGTCCACAACCAACCCGGTCGCCAGCGTAATTCCAAACAGCGTCAGCGAATTGATGGTGAAGTCGAAGAGCCGGATGAACGCAAACGTCCCAATCAGCGAGACAGGAATCGTGATGGCGGGAATGATCGTGGCGCGCCAGTCCTGCAAGAACAGAAAGATCACGATGATCACGATGACGATGGCCTCGGCCAGAGTCTTCTCCACCTCGACGATCGAGTCGTGGACGATCGTGGTCGTATCCACCGCAACAAATCCCTTCAGCCCCGGTGGAAACGACTTCTGCAACTCCGCCAGCACCGCCTTGCAGCGCGTGTCCACGTCAATGGCGTTGGCGTTCGAAAGCTGCTGCACGCCCAGTCCGACCGCGTCGCCGCCGGAGTATTT
>DAIRTY010000066.1:0-9037 GCA_036803645.1 Acidobacteriaceae bacterium
GAGCGGTTGGGACATCCTCTGTGGCTGGTGGAGCGCTGGGTGGCGGCGTATGGGCGCGATGCCGCGCTGGCGATCTGCGAGTATGACCAGCGGGAGCCGGTTGCAGGATTGCTGTTCGCCGAGGCAAAAGGTGGTGCGGCTTCCAGAGAAGCGGCGCCGCAGATGGACGATGGATCGCGGCTGGTGGCGGAGCTTGCAGCGGCTGCGATGCCGATTCCGGCGGCGCGCGCGGCGCGCGTGTGGGACTGTTGCGCCGCTCCTGGGGGAAAGACGCTGATGCTGGCGATGCGGCTGAACCCACATCTCAAAGACGAGACGCTCACCCTAGCGAGCAAGCTCGCCGGGGACCCCGAGACGCTCACCCCAGCGAGCAAGCTCGCCGGGGACCCCGAGACGCGTGGCACACCCGACGCGGAGATTCTGGCGACGGACGTGAGCGCGAAGCGGCTGGCGTTGATGGTGGCGCGGCTGCGGCGCTATGCGTATGCCGAGCGAGTGCAGTGCGCTGTGGCGGATGCTTCGGCTGTAGCCGTGGGAGACGAGCGCGATGCAAAGTTCGATCTGATTCTGTGCGATGTGCCGTGCAGCGGGACGGGGACGCTGGCGCGCAATCCCGAGATACGGCATCGGCTGCGCGTGGAGGACCTGGCGCGGCAGGCGGCGCGGCAGAGAGCGATTCTGCGCGGGGCGATTGCTCGGCTGGCAGCGGGCGGGCGGCTGGTGTACTCCACCTGCTCGCTGGAGCCGGAGGAGAATGAGCAGGTGGTGGAGGCGGTGGCGAAAGATGCTGGGGTGCGGCGGATTCCGGTGGAGACGCTGATCGCAAAGCTGGCGGGGACCCGGGATCTGAAGCAGGATGCGGCAGGCGGGCTGATTGGCGCGGCAGTGAGGGATGGCGCACTGCGCACTCTGCCTGGGGTCCATGGGTGCGACGGATTTTTTGCGGTGGTGCTGGAGCGGGAGTAAGAGGCATCGGCAGAGTTCGTATGCAACCCACCCTTCGCAAAGTACGCGAAGGATGGGGCACCCATATTCATCTGTGTTGGGCTTATTTTTTCTTCTTCTGTGCCGGGATGAAGTCTTCCATGACGGCCTTGCGCAGCAGGTCTGGCGGAAGCAGTCCCTGGGCCAGCAGGAAGTCGTGGAATTGTTTGGCGTCGAACTTCGGCCCCAACGCCGCCTCGGTGTCCTTGCGCAACTGGAGCATCTGGGTGTAACCATAAAATCCGCTATAGGACTGCCCGGGCGAGCTGAAGATTAAGTTCTTCATCTCTTCCCTGGCGAACGCAGGGCTTAGCAGCACATCGTTCTCGAGCACCTTGGCCGCATCGTCCGGAGTAATCTTGCCTGACTGCAGTCCGGAGTTGAGAAACACAAGCGCCGCGCGCAGCAGGCGCAGTTGCAAAGTGATGAGTTGGCCCTCGACCGGCTCGTAGGGTTGCATGATCCACTCCGAGTAGAGTCCCCAGGCCTCGATGTTGGTGGAGTTGGATGCATAGAGTTCGCGCGCCAGACTGACCCCATGCTGCTGCATCGAATTGAACAGCAGCTGCTGGCCGGGGCGCGCCACATGCGCGGTCATGGGCCATGCGACCGCGTCGTAGGTGAAGTCGTCGAACTTGTCCGGCGAGCCAACGGGTGCCGTAGGGATATTGAGCGGCAGCACAAACTCTCCCTTTTGCCCGGTGCTGAGCAAGGGCGGCGTGGCAGGTTGCTGCGTTGTCCCGGCCGCTGCGGCAAGGCGGAGGATGACTCGATGATCGGGCAGCGTCACCAGATTCTTTGCGACGACGATCTCTTCGATCGCCTTGAGCCGCGCCTGATAAAACGGCAGAATGGCGTCTCCGGTGAGCTGTGTCTTCTTCAACTGGCGAATCACATCGCGGTAGTCGGAGGAGGCCCATCCGTGTCGCCTGGCGACCTCGGCGGCAAGCGGAGCCATCTCTGCCTGGATCCCGGTGAAGGATTCGTGGGCCTGGGTTGCAAGTTGTGCCGGGGGAAGATCGACGCCAGTGTTTTCGAGGCTGAAGGCGTACTCCTCGGGAGTCATGTGGAGGTTGATACCGGCCTTGGGCATTACGGTTGTGCGGGTCCAGGTATCGTAGTCGGCCAGCTCCTGCTGCAGTTTGGCGAAAGGTTCCTCCCATCCGGTCAGTTTGTATTTGACGAACAACGTTCTCATGCCGTCGATGTAGTTTTTATTGCGTCCCAGTTCAGACTCCATCTTATCCGCTGAGGGATAGACCATGGCGGGTGTGGCCATCTGCTCCATCGTTCGCTGCTTGAGAACATCGGTAAATGGCTTGAATCCCGGTTCCACGCCGGCGTACTTGCGCAGGCGGGCCACGGCCGCAGACCTGCGCTCGGCCGGGACTTTGTCGTCCAACAGAGTGCTTAGCCCGATATATACCGCCTGGCTGGCGTCGATGAATTGGACGTTGTGCGCGAAAAGGTAATCGTCCTCCCGGAATTGCAGGTTGAAGGCCTTCTGAAGAATCTCCAGGTCCTCGCGTACGTCACGATCCTTCTCCTTCGCCTCGATCTTCTTCAGGTTTGCGAGAACATTCTGGAGTTCCTTGCGCTGGGCGATCTCGTCGGCGCGCGTTGCATCCGTTATCAAGGAATCGTACTTCACCAGCCCCTCTTGCGAGGCCCTCTCGGGCGAGTGCTTCATCTGCACATCGAGGAGCATCTGGGTGTACTGGTTGCTGCGGACAACCCATGCCGGTTGAGCCACCGCAACAGGAGCGGCAGGTTTTGCAGCAGAAGCAGAGGAAGATGTGGACGCAGCAGGGGCGGCATGTATTGCAGCAGCAGGAGTCTGCGCACGACTGGCAGAGTTCGTGGCCATCAGGCCAGCGGCGAGAATCATCAACGAAACGGTGGTGCGGTGCATCGGCAGATCTCCAGAGATGGGAATACAACAAGCATACGGCCTGAGCGGTGACCTGGAATAGGGAAAGCGCCACCCATTGGAATATGTGGCTCCCCTGACCGAACAAGCATGGGGTTGAGCCTTCTCCCCTGTATCCTAAACGAGGTGCTATTCCGCGCCCAAAGCATCGAATGGTTAATACAACTATGTCCACTTCGCCTACATTTCTCGATCTCTTGAAGCAACGCGTGCTGGTCTACGACGGCGCGATGGGAACGTCCATTCAGAACTACGCGCTTACTGTCGAAGGCGACTTCGCGGGGAAGGAGAACTGCTCGGAGATTCTGGTTGTCACGCGGCCGGATGTGATTGGGGAGATTCATGCGAGCTACCTTGAGGCCGGGGCGGACGTGATTGAGACGGACTCGTTTGGCGCGACGTCGCTGGTGCTGACGGAGTTTGGCATTGCGCATCGCGCGCGAGAGCTAAACATTGCGGCGGCGCGACTGGCGAAGAGCGTTGCGGCGAAGTACTCGACGGAAGAGAGGCCGCGATTTGTGGCGGGATCGGTGGGGCCGACGACCAAGCTGCCCTCGCTGGGCCACATCGGGTACGACGCGATGCTGGCGAGCTATGTGGAGCAGGCGGAGGCGCTGATCGAGGGCGGCGTGGACGTGCTGCTGGTCGAGACGTGCCAGGACATTTTGCAGGTGAAGATTGCGGTTGCTGCTTGTCACGACGCGATGAGAAATACCGGTGTGACGCTGCCGCTACAGGTGCAGATCACGATGGAGGCGACGGGCACGATGCTTCTGGGCACGGAGATCGGCGCTGCGCTGGCGGTGATCGAGTGCTTCCGGCCAGACGTGGTTGGGATGAACTGCGCGACCGGGCCGGCGGAGATGAACGACGCGGTGCGCTTTCTGTGCCAGAACGCGACGATGGCGGTGAGCGTGCTGCCGAATGCGGGATTGCCGCAGAACGTGGGCGGGCGGGCGGTCTACAAGCTGACGCCGGCGGAGTTTGCGGAGCACCATCGGCGTTTTGTGTCGGAGTATGGCGTGAACGTGATTGGCGGCTGCTGCGGCACCACGCCGGCGCACATCAAGGCTGCGGCGGCGGCTGTGGCTGGGTTGAGGCCGCTGGCGCGCGCGAACAAGCCGCAGTCGGTGGCGGCGAGCGCGTTTTCGGTGGTGCCGCTGGAGGTGGATGGTCAGCCGGCGATTATCGCGGAGGAGATGAACGCGACGACGCGCGTCACGCATTTTAAAGACATGGTGCGCGCGGGCGACTACGACGGCATCTTCACGCTGGCGAAGCGACTGGTGAATGAAGGGTCGCAACTGCTGGACATCTGCTGCGCGGTGGTGGGCGAGGACGAGGTTGCGTATATGAACGGCGTGATCGAGAAGGTGGCGACGCGGGTTCCCGCGCCGATCCTGATCGATTCCACCGAGGCAAATGTGATCGAGGAGGCGCTGAAACGCATTCCCGGCAAGCCGATCATCAACTCGATCAACCTGGAGGACGGCGAGAAGAGGACGAGCCAGGTGCTGCCGATGGCGCGGCGATACGGGGCGGCGGTGATCGCGCTGACGATTGATGAAGACGGCATGGCGCTGACGGCGGATAAGAAGCTGGCCGTTGCGCACCGCATCCATAAGCTGGCGACGGAGAAGTATGGATTGCGCTCGCAGGACCTGATCTTCGACGCGCTCACGCTGCCAATCACGACGGGGCAAGAGGACTACCGGACGGCTGGGATGGAGACGCTGGAAGCGGTGCGGCGGATCAAGCTGGAGCTGCCGAATTGCCGGACGACGCTGGGCGTTTCGAACATCAGCTTCGGTCTGAATGCGTACGCGCGGCGTGTGCTGAACAGCGTGTTTCTAGCCGAGGCAGTTGCGCGCGGACTGGATACGGCGATTGTGAACTACAGCAAGATCTATCCGCTGTTCAAGATTCCCGAGGCGGAGGTGGAGCTGGCACGCAACCTGATCTTCCGCAATGTGCAGACGGAACAGGACCCGTTGCAGATCTACATGCAGTACTTCACCGGGCTGACGAAGGGGGCTGGAGCGGAGGAGGAGACGGCGGCCTCGACCGACGATATGACGGACGAGGAGAAGCTGAAGCACCTGATTATCAATGGCGAGCGCGGGCTTGGGCAGGGCGAGAGGAAGCAGTCGCTGGAGGAGATTATCGAGTCGGCGCTGACGCGGTACACACCGCTGGAGCTGATCAATACGGTGCTGCTGGACGGGATGAAGACGGTGGGCGAACTGTTTGGCGCGCGCAAGATGCAGTTGCCTTCGGTGCTGGACTCGGCGGCGACGATGAAGGCCGCGGTGGCGTATCTGGAGCCGAAGATGGAGAAGTCCGAGGGCAACCAGCGGGGGACGATCGTGCTGGCGACGGTGAAGGGAGACGTACACGACATCGGCAAGAACCTGGTGGATATTATTTTGTCCAACAACGGGTACAAGGTGGTGAACCTGGGAATTAAACAGCCCGCCGGGGCGATCATCGAGGCGGCGAAGCAGCACAACGCGGACGCGATTGGGCTGTCGGGGCTGCTGGTGAAATCGACGCTGGAGATGAAGTACGTCATTCAGGATTTGCAACTGATCCAGTCGCAGATTCCGGTGATCTGCGGAGGCGCGGCGCTGACGCGGAAGTACGTGGAGGACGATCTGCGCAAGGAGTACAGCTCGGCTGTCTTCTATGCGGAGGACGCATTTGCGGGGCTGCATGTGATGAGCGATCTGACGGATGAGGACGCGAGCGTGCGCGAGAAGCGGTTGAGCGAAGGGGCCATGCGGCGCGAGTTCAACCGGCCGGGCGCGGAGGAGCGGTTGGCTGCGCTGGCGCCGGCGACCACGGAGCGATCGAGCATTGTGAAGGATGTGGAGGAGATTCCGGTGCCACCGTTCTTCGGCGTGCGCACACGGCGCGACTTCGACCTGAATGAGCTGTACAAGTACATCAACGAGACCGCGCTGTTCAAGAACCAGTGGCAACTGAAGACGGCTTCGGCAACCGACTATCTGCGGCTGGTGGAGGAGAAGTTTCGCCCGATTCTGAAAGAGCTGGAGCAGGAGGTTATAGCGAACGACTGGTTCGATCCGAAGGTGGTCTATGGGTACTATCCGGCGCAGAGCGAGGGCAACGAGGTGATTGTCTACAATCCTGACAAGCAGAGCGAAGAGCTGCTGCGGATTGATTTTCCGCGGCAGAGGGAGGGACGGCTGCTGTCGATTGCGGACTTCTTCTCGCCGAAGAAATCCGGGCGGATGGATGTGATCGGCTTCTCGGTGGTGACGATTGGAAGCAGAGCAAGCGAGGCGACGCAGAAGCTCTTCGAGGGCGGGGACTTCACGAAATATCTCTACCTGCATGGGCTTTCGGTGGAGACCGCCGAGGCGCTGGCGGAGTACATGCACGTTGTGATGCGCAGGGAGCTGGGCATCGACGGCGAGGACGCGCCGGACGTGCGCGATCTGTTCCACCAGAAGTACCGCGGATCACGCTACTCGTTCGGCTATCCGGCGTGCCCGAATCTTGAGGACCAGGCGAAGATTTTTGCGCTGCTGAAGCCGGAGGAGAAGATCAACGTGCGCCTGACCGAGGGGTACCACATCGAGCCGGAGCAGAGCACGAATGCGTTGGTGGTGCATCATCCGCAGGCGAAGTACTTTGTGGTGTAGTGCAGTTTGCCTGAAACGAATTGCTGATCCGAAAGACAAATACTGAGATTCTGGCTTCGCCAGAATGACGGCACTCAAGGGAGCTTCGCCAGAATGACGGCACTCAAGGGAGCTTCGCCAGAATGACGACTTTTTTCTGCGGCTAGAGCTTGCCGAGGTAGTCGAGGACCTCGGGACTGGTCCAGTCCTGGGTGGAGACGAACTTGCGGCGGAGGATGCCGCGCGAGTCGATGATGTAGGTTTCGGGAATCTTGACGGTGCCGTAGAGGTGGGGGATGCGGGCGGAGGGGTCGCGCAGGGTGAGCAGGTCCACGTGGTAGTCGAGGAGGAATTGCCGGTAGACGGCAGGGTCTTCGTCCTGGCTGATGGCGAGAATGGTGACCTGCGGGAGGCGGCGCTGGAGAGCCACGAGGCTGGGCATCTCTACGACGCAGGGCGCGCACCAGGTGGCCCAGAAGTGGAGGACGACGATGTGGCCGCGGAGGCGGGCGAGGTCGACGTTCTGCGCGCCGTCGGCGAGGGTGAAGACGGGTGCGGGTGCGCCGATGCGCGCGGGGTGGTCTCCGCGGTCGCAGGCGGTCAGCGAGAGCGTACAGAGGGTGAGAAGAAGAACTGCGGATCGAAGAGTGGGTCTGGCTTTGCGCACGCAAGGCTCCTGCTTTCTATAATACGAATCTGTGAGCGATATGGGTGGAGGGTCGGGGAAGAACGGGGTGGTTGCGGCGTCCGCGGAGACGCGGATGCGGCTGTCGGTGGTCGTGCCGGCGCGGAATGAGGAGGCGGTGCTGGGGGAGTGCCTGCGGTCGCTGGTGGAGCAGTCGGAGGTGGGGTTTGAGCTAGGTGTGGAGTGGGAGCTGATTGTCGTGGATGACGATTCGACGGATGGGACGCGGGAGATTGCGCGGGAGGTTGAGCGCAAGGGGATGGTGGTGATCCCGGCGCCGGCGCTGGACCAGAGCGAGCGGGGCGGATTTACCGGGAAGACGAATGCGTGCTGGGCGGGGGCGCAGCGTGCCTTGTCGCATGGGGACGGCGAGTGGTTTCTGTTTACCGATGCGGACACGGTGCATGAGGCGGGAGATTTGTCGCGGGCGCTGCACGAGGCGAAGAAGTATGGAGCGGCTCTGCTGAGTTACTCGCCGCGGCAGATTGTGACGGGATTCTGGCAGCGAGCTGTGATGCCGCTGGTGTTTTCGGAGCTGGCGAGCGTCTATCCGCCGAAACAGGTGAGCGATCCGGGGAGCCGGGTGGCGGCGGCGAATGGGCAGTTTCTATTGGTGGAGCGCGAGGCATACTTCGCCGTGGGCGGACATCGCGTAGTGGGGCAGGAGATTCTGGAGGACGTGGCGCTGGCGCGGAAGATCAAGCGGGCGAGGCATGGGATTCGCTTCCGCTATGCGCCGGACGCGCTGGCGTCGCGGATGTATCGCACGCTGCCGGAGATGGTGGAGGGATGGACGAAGAACCTGGCGCTGCTGTTTCCGCGTCCGCTGGGACTGGCGGTGTGGCGTGCGCTGGACCTGCTGCTGTTCTTCGTGTTGCCGGTGCTGGCGCTGATGCTGCCGGTGGTGGCGATGGGGCTGCCTCCGTCGCGGCTGATGTTGGCTACGGTGTTGCTCTGGTTGCTCTGGCTTCGGACGCTGTTTCGGTTCTATGGGCGAGTGGCGCGGTCGAACTTTCCTGCGGCGGATGTGGCGATCTCGATTGTGGGGGTTCCGATGTTCTGCTGGCTGCTGGTGCGGAGCTATCTTCACCATCGAGTGACGAGATCCGTGGATTGGAAGGGACGGAAATACAAGACGGGGAGGTAAGTTGCAAAGTGCGAATCCGGGGCTTTTGTGCGGCGTCTAATAGCTTGTGCTGTAAAGACGAGTGATTGCTTATCCTACAGACAAAAGCAAGTGCGAGTTTTTTGGGGAGAAAGGTGCGGTCGGAAGTGGTTGGGTTGAGTTCGTCGGGGTCCTTCGACTGCGTGACTCACGATGAAGCTGTGAGTCACTCCGCTCAGGATGACAGTTTAAGTGGTGGAGTCGGAGAAAACGAGCAACGGCAACAGCGACATGGGGAATCATGATTTTTCTGACACGGAAGGCGGAGTTTTCTTCGGCGCACTACTACTGGAATGAGGCGTGGACCGAGGCGGAGAACCTGCGCGTTTTTGGACGGTGCGCGAACAAGAACGGGCATGGGCACAACTACACGCTGGAGGTGACGGTGGCGGGCGAGGTGGATGCGGTGTCGGGGTTTGTGGTGGATCTGAAGGAGTTGAAGGAGATTCTGGAGCGCGAGGTGGTGAGCGTGTACGACCATCGGCATCTCAATCTGGAGGTTGCGGAGTTTGCGGCGGGTACGGGGCGCGTGCCGACGACGGAGAATATTGCGATTGCGATCTGGCGGCGGCTGGAGGGGAAGATTCCTCATGCGAAATTGCAGCGGGTTCGCGTGTATGAGACGG